>JAEPQF010000059.1 GCA_017640685.1 Hyphomicrobiales bacterium | reverse complement strand
GCTGAAACCGAAGCCGATGAATTTGCCGCAAAAACCTTAACCCAATCTAATATCGACACACGCCCTTTAGCCGGATTTTTTGAGCGGATCATCAAACAAAGAAAAGCTAAACTGGATAAAGAAAAAGCTGACAAAAATAAATCGAGTGACGAAAAAACGTCAGCTAAATCCACCAATGAAGAAGATGACAGCAGATCTATTTTACAATGGATCAGCACTCACCCAGCAACCTCAGATCGGATTAAATTCTTCAATCAATCAAAGCTGGCCACTACTCCTGAAATTTTAACACCATTGGAATGGCAAGCCTTGAAAAACATTTGTGGCCCAAAAAAAGAAAAGCAGAAAGAAAAACAAAAAGATAAAGCACCAGCCCAATGACACCATTAAATGTCCTTTTCATATGCAGTCAAAATCAATGGCGCAGCCCTACTGCGGAAAAAGTCTGGCATAAAACAGAAGGAATATCAGCTCGTTCTGCCGGAACAAGCCGCAGAGCACGAAAGCGTTTATCAGTAAAAGACATTCGTTGGGCAGATCTGATCTTTGTCATGGAAGAAAAACACAAATCAAGAATGAGAGCCGACTTCCGTGATGAAATCCAATACAAAGAACTCTATGTTTTAGATATACCTGATGACTATCAATATATGGACCCCGAACTCATTGAGATTATCAAAGAAAAAACTGAACCTATTATTTTCAAACTAGAATCTGAAAATTAAAAAACTATCCAAATTCTTTCACCAGCATCCCTATCCCCGTTTAAAGCTGATCATTAAAATTATTTAGCGGCTCTCTAATAACACCCGCACAACCAAAGCCAAACCTAAACTCGGAAGCACTTTCACCATCGGCCCAAGCGGGTCTAACCAAAGAGACGGCACAATTAAAGTCGAAGCCAGTAAATAAAACAAACTCACCCCAATCATCCCCCAGCAAGCAAGTTTCGCATATCTTCGAATTAAAATGGCACCAGCCAAAACCAAATCAATAACCGCCCAAAAAGCCACACTTATCATAGCAAACTCTTTTGCCCACCCAACATCAATAAGCACCTGAGCAGCCTTTTCGATACTGTAAAAACCTATTACACCTGAGATAAACCAAAATAAAGAAAGGCCCCCAACCATAACAGGCATAAGCAATGCCATCCACGCAAAAAGTCTGTCTTCGACATGCGCTGACATACTCTTAAACGTCTCATCTATTGAGCGAACATGAGCGCCTTTTAAGTTTTTCCACTGCCTAGCATCTCCAACCACTCCCTCTTTCATAACCTCCATCGCAGAACTACGAAGCGGAGAGCGCCACCCAAGCCGCCCTAATAAATTAGCAACAGAACTTGTAAAACCCACAAACCAATCAGGAAAATAAATAAAAGAACGAGCAGGCTGAAACCCAAGCCACGCCCGATGAGCAACGATCAACTCTTTCAAACTATGAACCCGCTCTTCAACCAAATCACATTCAGTTCCATTAGGCACATCACCATCCACAAACGAGGCAACAGCAAGAGCCAAATCTTCAACAAACACGGTCTGCACTTTTCCCTTAGCATAAGCGATAGGCTGAACAATCGGAAAACTGGCAAGCATCCTCAAAAGCGCCGTTCCACCATAAGCTGAAGGCGCAATAACCAAGCCCGGCCGAAAGATACAATAACGAACACCACTCATTCTTACGAGCTCATCCCCTTCAGCCTTCGTTCGCAGAAAAGGCGTACTCGCATTCAAAACGGCACCAACAGATGAAATCTGCACCACACTGACATCAAGCGTTTTACATGCCCTTACTAACGCGCCAATCGCTTTTGTATGCACAACCTCAAGATCATCACGATAACTTTCTTGCAAAGCTCCCGCACAATTAACCACAACATCAAAGCTGCTTAAAAAATCGAGCCACGCTTGGCTTTCGCAAAGATCTGATAAATCTCGAATGATCCATGAAATATCTGGCAAAACAGACTTAGCTGTTGCTTCATCACGGCCCAACCCCGTAACACTGTGACCAACTTTGATAAGTTGACGGCAAACCTCACTGCCAATCAAGCCATAAGCCCCAAGTACCAAAACCTTGCGCCCCGCCTTGTCTTCAACATGTTCCTGAACCATTTCGCCCTCACCCAAAAACTTAACAAATCGAGCCAACCCAAACAAAAAAAGGGACAGCCCTTTAAGCCGTCCCTTTACTATCTCATATCAAATGAAACTTGAAAATAAAGTCTTTTAGCTTCACCCAAGCTCTTTCATTCGCTGAAGCGCAGCTTCAAGCTGGTCCTTCGTTTCAGTTTCTTCAGCCAAGCGACGCTTTTGCTCAACAATCACATCTTCCGGCGCTTTCGAGAGAAATTGCTCATTTGAAAGTTTACCAGAAAGTTTCTTAATCTCTCCGCTCACTTTGCCAAGCTCTTTGCTCAAGCGTGCAACTTCAGCTTCCACATCAATCACACCTTTCAGGGAAAGCGCAGCAATAGCCTCACCCATCACCACTTGAACAGAACCTTCCGGCACTTCATCACTAAAGCTAATGTCCTCTAGTCGAGCCATATGTTTAATGGTGTTTTCTTGGGCTTTCACCCACTCAGTGGTTTGTTCATTCGCAGAAACCATAACAAGCGGCATCTTCGCCCCAGCTGGCACATTCATTTCAGAACGAGCTGAGCGAATATCAGAAATGAGCTTAATCATCCAATTCATCTCACCGCGCGCAGCCTCATCAACCAAACCATCAAAAGTCGGCCACTCCGCATTAATCAGCATGCTCGAGCGGTCTCGTCCCTGCTCACCTAAGCGCTGCCAAAGCTCTTCAGTCATGAACGGCATAAACGGATGCAACAATTTCATCATCTCATCCAAGACCCAAGCGGTCACGGCCCGCGTTTCCTCAATCTCAGCTTCAGTGCCTGATGAGAAAATCGGTTTTGAAAGCTCAACATACCAATCACAATAAGTGTTCCAGATAAATTGATAAATACTCGAAGCGGCATCATTAAAGCGGTAATTTTCAATCGCCGTGGTAATTTCTTTAGACGCCAATTCAGCCTCACCAACTATCCAGCGATTGATAGTGAGGTTAAGAGACTTAACATCAACAGGGCGCTCACCCACGCACTCATTCATCTCAGCAAAGCGCGCAGCATTCCAAAGCTTGGTCGCAAAATTGCGATAGCCCTCAACCCGCGGAATAGACATCGCCACATCACGCCCCGGTGCCGCCATCGCCGCCATAGTAAAACGCAGAGCATCAGCGCCATATTTATCAACTAGCGGTAATGGATCAATTACATTCCCCTTAGACTTGGACATCTTCTTGCCATGCTCATCGCGAACAAGCGCGTGGATGTAAACCGTGTCAAATGGTACTTCATCCATAAAGTGAATGCCCATCATCATCATCCGCGCCACCCAGAAGAAAATGATATCAAACGCAGTCGATAACGTCGCTGTCGGATAATAACGCGCAAGCTCTGGTGTTTTCTCTGGCCAACCTAATGTTGAGAACGGCCAAAGCGCAGATGAAAACCATGTATCAAGCACATCTTCATCACGTTTAAGCTCTTTCACTTCACCATAATGCTCATCGGCAAGTTTCTGCGCTTCTGCCTCAGATTGCGCAACGAACACTTCTCCATCAGGGCCATACCACGCAGGGATCTGATGCCCCCACCATAATTGGCGAGAAATACACCATGGCTGAATGTTATTCATCCACTCGTAATAAGTCTTATCCCAGTTGGCCGGTACAAACTTTGTCTTACCAGACTTCACCGCCTCAATCGCAGGCTTCGCCAGAACTTCCGCATTCACATACCACTGATCGGTCAGCCAAGGCTCAATCACAACCTCAGATCTGTCACCATAAGGAACGGTGAGTTCATGATCTTCAATCTTTTCCAAGAGGCCCAGCGCGTCCATTTCTGCGACAACTTTCTTGCGCGCTGCAAACCGCTCCATACCTTGGTATTCTTCCGGCACATTTTCATTCAAGTGCGCGGTCTGATCAAAAATATTGATCATCTCAAGGTTTTGTCTCTTCCCAACTTCAAAGTCATTAAAGTCATGAGCCGGTGTCATCTTCACCGCACCAGAGCCCTGCTCAGGATCAGGATATTCATCTGCCACAATCGGAATAAGCCTGTCAGCAATTGGCAAACGCACTTGTTTGCCAACCAAATCTTTATAGCGCTCATCATCAGGATGCACCGCAACGCCGGTGTCACCAAGCATCGTCTCTGGCCGCGTTGTCGCCACCACGATAAACTGGTCGGTCCCTTCAATCGGGTATTTAAAGTGCCACATATGACCGTTGGTTTCGCGCGCTTCAACCTCCAGATCAGAAATCGCGGTCAAGAGTTTCGGGTCCCAATTCACCAGGCGCTTGTCTTTATAAATCAGTCCCTGGTTATAAAGATCCACAAACACCTTGAGCACAGCTTTCGACAAGCCTTCATCCATGGTAAAGCGCTCGCGTGACCAATCACAAGACGCCCCAAGCCGGCGCAACTGATTAACAATCGTGCCACCAGATTCCTCTTTCCATTCCCACACTTTTTCAAGGAATTTCTCACGCCCCAAATCACGGCGCCCCGGTAATCCTTTTTCAGCCAATTGACGCTCAACCACCATTTGCGTGGCGATGCCCGCATGGTCCGTTCCCGCTTGCCATAAAACATTCTTGCCCCGCATCCGCTCAAAACGAATGAGTACGTCTTGCAAAGAATTATTCAGCGCATGGCCCATATGCAGCGAGCCCGTGACATTCGGCGGCGGGATGACAATACAAAAATTATCTTCTGCGTCTTTCTTATTTTCATCAGCACCTGCCGCGAACGCACCACTGTCTTCCCAAGATGAATAAATCCGCTCTTCAATGTCTTGCGGTTGATATGTTTTTTCAAGCATCTGTCTAATTGAAATCCCGTTTTAGGCCTCAAAAGCCCATTTATACGATTATCTATGGAATAATTTATCGGTGGTACGCCGCTCATGCGCTGATGTCAACCTTTGACCGTCTTCAGCGCTTCATCAAAGCTCATTCCCTCTTCTAGTCGCTTAATCAAAAGCAAAATCCCAGCTTTACCAACCTTATCATAAAGCCTTTTCACAAGCTGCTGAGAGCCACCATAAGCCGCCTTCCAACCATGCCGCTTCATCATATCTTCCCACTGCCACCAACCATCATAGGCTTGAAGGTCTTTCAACGCCTCCTCAGGGTAAGTCGCCTCAAAACGTTGATCTTTTGAGATAAACACAGCCAGTCCTTCATCAAACCAAGCCGGAACCCCCGCAAAAAACGTTCTCCATTCCCCAACCCGTGCCTTTAAATTAGTGTGCATCAGCTCATGGCTTAAAATCACCGAGTTGAGGCCTTTTTTATTCACCCGTATCACTCGCTTGCCATAAGCAACGCCGCGACCACCTCGCTTTCCAAACGCATCATCACAAGCTCTATCAGGGCAAAGGATAATGTTAGGCCGCGGCATCAAGGTGCCATAAAAGTCAAAAACGATTTTTTCCGCGGCTTTAATTTCTTTTAGAGCATTTTCCCGTATTTTGGGGTCTGTTTTAGGCCCCATAAAAACCTGAGGAGCAATTTCCTCAAACCCAAAATAGGCAGGCGCCATCATACGAAACGGATTTGGTATAAACAAAACCGCCAAGAACACAGCTAATAATAGCAACAGTAAAAAATATCCCAAATATTTGAAAATTTTCATGAATAAAATCCAACTAATATGAAACACTGAATTTATATAGGACAAATAAACCAATAAAAAAGGCCGCTTTAAAGCGGCCTTATTAAATATCATTTTTTTGAATTAAGACTTTAAAAGAAGCCTCAAAAAACCTACCACTTATTCGGGTCAATCTTACCAGTTTCTTCGTCAACTACGCCTTTTAAAAGCTCTGGCAAATTGCGCTCTAACCAATCACGAAGTAATGGTTTCAAGAGTTGTTTCACAATCTCTTCCAAATTGTTCTTCATCTCAACAGGCAACTGATCACCCATTGCACCAGGAATTGGGGCATCACCTTGCCCATGAACAGCTGGCAAAACCGGTCTAAAGCCTGAAGGCACGGGCAGCATATCAGCACCCCCCTGAGGACTGGCAACATGCCCGCCACCCATTTGAGGAACGCCCATTTGCGGCGCACCCATATAGCCTTGTGGTGCCATTTGTCCTGGATGTTGTCCCATTTGAGCATGTGGTGCCATATGGCCTTGAGCTAGATGACCTTGAGGAACCATCTGTCCCTGATGTCCAGCTTGCCCTTGTTGTGCATGCATTGGGTGTGGCTGAGGCACATGGCCCATCTGTCCACCCATTTGAGCATGAGCCGGCATTTGCCCCTGCTGTCCAATTTGCTGCTCAATTGGTTGCCCTGGCTGTTGTACCATTTTCTGATCAGCTGGCTGCAAACCGCGCATTTGTGCCTGTTGCTGCATCTGCTGGTTGGCCTGATCCTCAGCCCCCTGCTGTGCGTTTGATAAGTTCAAACTAGCATCTGCCTGGCTTAACGCTTGGCCTAAAGCAATATCATGCTCCAAACGAGGGTCATGCCCACCCATTAACTCAGTTCTTTGTTGTTCAGCCTCAGCCTGAGGTTGCTCTTCAACTGGTTGCTGCCCCTGAGTTGAGTGAGCTGAGTTCATCATCGCTGGGTTCATACCAGGCGTTTCAGGTTCAGCTGCAAATCCAGGATGCGGAACACCAGATTGAGGCGGCACCTGACCTTCAAGGCCTCCATTAAATTGTGGTTTTCCTTGATCAAGCGGCACAACAGGCTGGTCTGCGCTCTGAGAAACCGTGTCCATACCTTCAGGAGCCACCCCCTCGGTAACACCAGCTAATTGATCAGATAAAGACGCCTGATCTTGAAGTGGATTTCCTTGTGCAGCGCCAGCTTGCAAATCATTTTGCATCTGAGCTTGAGCAGGAGTTTCACCTGCTTCACCCAAACCACGTGCCATAGGATTAGAATTAAGCGGATTAGAAGCAAGTGGATCAGCCTGTGAAAGAGCAGCAGAACTATCTGGCATCTGAGACGCAGGTAATCCTATATCACCGCCCATGTTATTCAGTGCAGCATCCCCGTCCATGCCACTAAAAATATCATCAAGCTTAGCTGCAGCATCTTGGGCTGATTGTCCAGCAACCTGCTCTTGTGGCGCTTGCCCTTGTAATAAAGGATTTATCCCACCCAAATCTTGAGTAGGGTCAGAAGCTGGATTTGGAGCAACGGCTTGTTCAAAACCAGCCTGAGGTGGTTGTTGAGCCTGAACTTGTTGTTGAACTTGAGGCTGCTGCGCTTGCGGAGCTGAGACAACCTGAGTGAGATCCATAATCCCATCATCAAGCGCATTATTAGGAGCAGCTGCCGCATCAACTCCCGCACCTTGTGGGGTCATCCCCGGTGCAGATTCGATATTAACCCCTACTTGAGAGTTGGCCTCACCACTACTCTCTCCCTCAATCATGCTCTTAATAGATGCCAGAAGGTCATCCATTGATACATTGGGAGCTTGGCCGCTACTGCTCATCCTATGTTACCTCAAAAAATCTTTCTTGTTCAGACATGCTAATTGTAAACACATAGTCTTTAAAGAACCAAAGTCTCTAACTATATGACACAAGCCCTCAAGCAAATCGAACAAATTGATTCAATTACACACAATTCATTACATTTACACGTAACTGGTTATATATATAACCTGCTGTCAATTCATGAAACTGTTATTTTAATGAAGGACGACGATCAAACACACCTTCAGTCAAGAAAATGCCTCTTCGATCCAGCTCAGGGTCGTTAATATCCCCCCCACGCCACTTTCTATCAACACGAGAGAAGTTCTCCACAGGATCGTAAATAACTGTTGATACAGGAAGTGTCGCAACTGAAAGCCGCCCAGTGGCAACAAGCAAGTTATATTCAGCTACCACAACATCACGTTGAGACGTCACCAAATTCACTTGGCTATCAAGAAAATCCTGTTCAGCATCCAAAACATCAAGAACGGTTCGCTGACCAACCTTTTCCTCTTCTCTCACACCAGAAAGAGCTGTTCTGTTCGCCCTAACAGCCACTTTATTAGCTTCGATTTGTGCACGAGCGGCTTCTAACTGCCCATAAGCAGATATCACAGCTGAACGAACCTGAACACGCGCTTGCGTTAACTCAGCACGGCGCTGTAAAACAACCTGTTTAGCTTGACGAATACGCGAATAAACCGCACCACTTTGATAAAGAGGCACCCGCGCTCTTGCTGTAATCGAGCCAACATTGCGCTCATCAGTAAAAGGAGAACTATCAAAGTTTTGCGAATATTGCGCTTCTAGGTTCACCTCTGGCAAACGCTCACCTTCAACAACTTTCACATTTTGCCGTGCAGCTTTTTCAAGAAAAACAGCTGATTCAATCACTGGGTTTTCAGCCAATCCCCAATTAATAGCATCAGCTTGTGAACGTGGCAGATATTTTCGAATACTTCCCGGGCGTCCCAAACGACCCGGACGATGCCCGATAAGCCGTTGATATTCAGCTCTCGCTGTTTTCAAGTTTGCTCGTGCCAAATTCACGGCTGAAACAGCAGCACTGCGCCGCGCACGTGCTTGCGCTACGTCAGTGGTTGTTACTTCACCAACAGAAAAGCGATCTTGCGTCGCTTTTAATTGGCGTGTCAAAACAGCTAAGTTATTCTGGCGAAGGCGCAAAACAGCAACCTCACGCACAACATTCATAAAAGCTGTTACAGCATCAAGCAGCACAGTTTGCTCAACATTTCTCAAATTTGCACGCCCTGCCAGCACATTCGATTTCGCTTGACGAATGCCATTAATCGTACGAAAGCCTCTGAAAAGCGGCTGAGTAAGATTTACAGAATAACCATAAGGAGAAACACGCCCATCAGTAACCGAGCGGGGTCTTGTTGTGGTGTCCTGCGTCCCCACCTGACCATCAAGAAACACATTTGGCCGATAACCTGACCGCGCTTGCGCCACACCCTCATCTGTCGCTCTTAGGCGCGCACGTTCAGCTCGCAAGGTTGGGTTATATTCATAAGCAGAACCAAGAGCTTTATTGATTGTTTCAGCTCTCAAGTCACCAAAAGCCCCTTGCCCCAAAAAAGCAACAACCATAAAACCAGCAAAAACAAAAAAGGAAGAGCCCATAGAAAAACGAGTAGACGCAGCACGCACACGTCCATTGAGAGCTTTATGCAAAAAAACAATCATCGAAAAAATAGCTTTCACATCAAAAGTGTAAGGCTCAGCAAGGAAACCTCACTATAGTCATTTCTGAAAAAAAACAATAAATCCGCCTTTGCCCATTGTTCCCCTCTGGAACCCCGCCCAACTCTCACAAAGCACAAACTAAATTCTCCAAAAGAAGAGAAGATAAAAATTATGTGCAAAACAAAAGCTTTGGATTTGCTTTCCAGACAACAAACACAAACGAATCACATTCCATTTTAACTATATTTACGCGTAAAGATCACTAAACCAATCGCGTTTTCGTGAAATGAATAAAAAAGAGTATCTATTTTACAACAAACGAATCGCTTGCCTAACAAAGCGTTACGTTTCAGAGATTTAATAAACGTCGCTTATTAGAAAAAATTCGTAAAAGAAGTTTGAATTCCATTTCTAACAGGAAATACACAGCCCAAAAGAAACTCAAAGAGATGCCATAAACCGCTTAAAAATGAGCTTTAAAGTGAAAATTCAGGAACCAAAGAAAAATCAGCAAGAACAGGCGCGGCTAAATCTCTGAGGCTAACTGAAGAAACAACACCGCCTGTGCGAACAAACCGCTCAGCGCGGCCAAAACCATTTTCCATCACCACAGTCACAAGCCTGCCGCCATCTTTTAATTGGTCTGTAAGAGCACTTGGCACTTGCTCAACAGCCCCATTGATCAGGATCACATCATATGGCCCCTGATTAGCTTGCCCCTGTGTTAAATTCCCCTCAACAACAGCAACATTCACAATTTCCAAATCACTAAGAAGGTCCGTGGCTTTTTTCACCATTTCAGGCACCGCTTCAACAGCAACAACCGATTCAGCCAAATGCGCCAACACAGCAGATGAGTACCCTGTAAGACAGCCCACATCCAAAATATAATCAGATGATGCAATATCAGCAATTTCCAACAACGATGCCAAGGCCATAGGCGTTAACATCGAGCGAGGACCACGACTTTCATTCCGACTAACCAATTCAATTTCACGATCTGCATAAGATGTTGATTGCAAAGCATCTGGAACAAAACGCTCACGCGGCACTTGATCCATAGCTTCCAAAATTCTCAAACTGGTAATGTCATTCGGGCGCAGCTGACAATCAACCATATTACGTCTTAAATCAGAAAAATTTGTCATTGCATCCTCACTGTAAAAAATAGGTTCTGAACCTGGAATCAATAGCTATCCCTTAAATTAAATCAACTCTCCTTGCAAATGAAGGTGTCATTTAACCGCGTAAAAAAATATTTTCCAAATTTCTTTGCAAATAAAGCCAAAATCCTATTGACAAATCCCCCCTCAAAAGGATTATGTGAGCTTTCGACTTTGAGGCAACCAACAGCAAACGCTGAGAATTGCCACACCATAATCAAAGTTACCTCACTCAGCTTTCAGCTGAGTAAAGTTTTGTTATAATTATTATACTTCAAAACTTTTTGAGATTTATCTTAAGTGCACGCGACAGATGTGTGTGCCGATTGCTTCTTGCGGATACCTAGTGGGCATCTGAAACACAGAAAAGGCAACCTGAAGCGCATTAAATAGCGCGGTTGCAAGTGGGCAACCTAAAGCGCACTAAAAATGAGGCCACATGGCGGAGTGGTGACGCAGCGGATTGCAAATCCGTGTACCCCGGTTCGATTCCGGGTGTGGCCTCCAATATTTTTCCTTATATTTCAGAGCATTAAGCTGAAACATCCTAAACGAACATATCCCTTAAAATAACTTAAATAGAACATAAGGTCGGATCACTTCAAGATCAGCTATCACTGTCGTTAATTGAGCGTCTCTCTCTAATAAATAACCAAAGTACAAATGCCCAGAATGAAAAAATGAAGCAAAGCAAGACCATACTCAAATATTCACCATCCCACCCATCAAAATGATGCAAACAACCATTCTTTAAACAATTATACCCATAGATAGCTAATGGCAAAGAATTCGTAAGGGTAATTAAAGCGACTTGCGACCTAATCGAATAAAGAAAAGCAACAGTGGCATAAATAGGGACCCACCCTACTAAAAGGAACACTAACAAAAATGGCGCCGCAGGATTTGCACCTACAGTCACCACTAAAATTATTAGTATGAAAAAGGTCAAAAATGGCCCCATTAACACGCCAAGTAAAAATCTAACTACAGTCAAATAAAAACCTCAACAACGACTAAATAAAACTAGTAAATTGCAAAATATTACGTCAAACGAATTAAACAATATATTGTATTTAAAAATTTAATCAGTTAGAAATTTGATCCCCCCAACATAAAAAAAACGCCAGATCGATTTTGCTTTTCAGCATTAAATCAATCCAGCGTTCATCAAATATAGATCAAGCTAACCCCGCTCTCAGGGTGGGACAAAGGGAAGATTAGTGCTCAATCTATATTATCTCTTCAAATATCAAATAAGACTTATGGCAATTCAGGGTAATGAATACCAAATGGATTACCAACTGTGTCTTCAGCAAGCACAGAGGCAGAACCACCTGTGAGTGATAAGATAAGAACTGATAAAGCTATAAATTTTTTCATAATTTAAACTCCTTTATAGTTGCATTTCAGTTGCCTGCTAATTATTAGCTCACTAACTATTTGTCAACTAATAATTGCGGATTCTTTTTTTTGCTTGCAGAATATTTCACATGAAAAATGGGGAGATCAGATTTGTCGCACGCACGTTTAAATAATCAGCTTTGTTTCGCTCTTTATTCTGCCTTTAATTCAGTCAATGGCATTTACAGAAAGAAACTCGATCCATTGGGGATTACCTACACCCAATTCATCGTGCTAATGGCCCTGTGGGAAAAAGATGAAGTGATTATCAGCCAATTAGCCAAACGAACAGGCCTCACCAAAGCAACCATGACCCCTTTGCTAAAACGAATGGAAGAAAGAGGGCTGATTAAAAGGCACTTGCTTTCTGATAATGAAAGACAAAAAGTTATAAAACTAACCGAAGCTGGCTGGCAGCTCTCTCACCAAAGCGAAAGCGTAACAAAAGAAGCTTTTGGTGAAACAGGTTTAACTAAAACGCAAGCCAACAAACTCATAGAATTATGCAAAGAGCTTGTTAAAAACACTCAAGATGATGATCAGCAAATCGCCTAAACGCAAAATTTGCCAAAAGAAGCTGTTCAAAACGAAAAAACGCCAAACCTTGTTTCGAACTTAAGTCTTACAAGGTTTGGCGTCCTGGCGTAATTCAGATGTCTAGCAACTTTGTTTAGGAAGTGAGGTTGGAACACTAGACAACTGTTCGGGTAAAATATTCTTGTAGTTATGATGTCAATGAATACTCAGTACCATGATTTTCATCTAAAACATCAACAAGAGCACCATCAAAGTTGAAGTTGATAAAAGAGGGGACGATTATCTTTTTCATCAGGTGATCTCCGTTTCATAACAAAAGAATAAATTTATTATTTTCCAAATTTGATTACTTCAAATTTGCAGTTAGGTAACATTTTCGTAACCTTGTGAATTCTTTTGCACAGGAATCAAAAATTCAAACTAAAAAAGCAACTTAGATTGCTTTCTTATCCCGTCTTATCGGCCCACATTTAAACTTTTTTATTCGCCAGTTTGGATTACCTTGCGTCCACTTAGCAAGCTCCGGCTGGCCAAACATCATACATTGTGTTGGTAGAGGTGGGTTGCCCATATATGTAAGTTGAAAATCCTTACAATGAGATGGGTTTGTGCTCAAACATGCAAGAAAAACCAGTTCAAACATCTTTAATTCTCCTTTTTTCAGTTGGCCCCGTTAATGCGCATACTGATAAAGAGGGGAAATTAAACCATAATTAAAAAAAATGAAAGTCAGCAAACATTGCTTTTTAACGGTATTTTAGTACCATTTATTTCAAAAAACATTAATTCAAAAACTTTTTTGATTATTTTTGAAATAATATTTCAATAACACGCTAATTTTTTTAATTGATCTCCCTTAAAAACAAAAACGCCAAACCAAGTTTGGAAAAAATCCTACAAGGTCTGACGTTTTCGATCGGAGAGCTAGCAAATCTCAAGATGAGGGGGCTTGATGAGGGGATAGAAAAATCTACCAACTCTCCATTATTCAACTTCGCACTTATGGAAGCTCCGGGTAGTTAATCCCATGCGCATTGTCAAAAGTCTCAGGATACTGAATACCAAAAGTATTTTCAGCAACGTCTGGATATTGAATACCAAATGCATCATTGCCAGCAAAAGCTGAAACAGACCCACCAACAAGTGAAAATAAAACAACTGATAAAGCGAATAATTTTTTCATAAATCTAATCTCCGATTTTTAAACTTTTTTGCGATGCAGCCTTGTGCTCTGTCGCTGTTGAAAAGAACATGGACCATCGGAGTGAGAAAAAAAAGAGGACCTCACGGTCCCGTGAAACCCTTTGATAATTAAGAGAAAAACAAGCACCTTTCGTGATCAAATCTCACGCTGGCGTGAAACTCAATCGCACAAATGAGAGCTGATCTAGAAAAGAAATAACGCATCCGTGAAGGAGCGGAATGAAAGATAAAAGCTGAGCAAAAAATTAAAGGGGTAAAATCTATTCCCTACCGGAACAGGCCCCCCTAGAAAACTGGTGGCATTGGCTCAAGAAAACCCAAAACCACCAGCCATTAATCAATAAATCTAAGCCTCAGTAACCTGTAGGCACCCTTTTGTACGACCAAACTTACCTTTTCGTAACTTGCGTTTTAACCGCCGTTCACAGCGCCGCTTGGCAACCTTACAAGCCTGACTTTTCTTATTTCGGTAAGCCGCAGCATCAACCACATGACCTGCATTGTCCCATGCTTTATACATACACCACTGCTTCTTGGCATGCGCTGGACCAGAAGCCCCAACAAAAACTGAACCTGCCAACAACGCAATAGCTGCCAATTGAAGTGTATTTTTCATAACAAACGTCTCCTTTACTTATTTTGTGCAATCAATGCGCACTTAAAAGGTCTGTCGCGATGAAAAAGAACAAGGTTCAATTCTAAATCAAAAAAATGGCCCCACAAATGCAGGGCCAAATCAAGAACGAAATATTAATCGTTAAATCAAAAGCGATTAATGGCTTTTTTCATCACTCTCAAATGTCGGGTAATCAATGCCAAAAGGACCAAGCTTATGTGGACCAGCATGAGCACTAAAAGACGCTGTTAAAAGTGAAAATGTAACAAGACTAAAAGCGATAATTTTCTTCATAAGAAAACTCCATATCAAATTTAAAAACTAACCCCACAATGCAATTTTCCACTTATAAAGAGAGTTTCTCCAAGGTTAATTTATAGTAACCATAAAATCCCCCGAACTCCCTTTTTTCCTATTTGACGAGAATGAATGTTCCTGCTATGTTCTCTTGTTATGAGCATAAGAAAACCAGTAACTCCCGAACAATTATATCTAGATTTTGATGGCTTCTTTGCCTCCGTTGAGCAACAAGCTAACCCAAAATTACAAGGCAAACCTGTAGGTGTCATTCCCTTTGACACAACGGATTTCACCTGCGTCATCGCCTGCTCTAAAGAAGCCAAAAAACGCGGTGTTCAAAATATTATGCCAATCAAAGAAGCAAAAAAGCGCTGTCACGACCTCATTCTTGTTCCTCAAAAACCAGACCTATATAGGCGCGCACACAACGCATTGATCAATGAAATTATGTCAGTCACCCCAATAGAAGCCATCAAATCTATTGATGAACTCACCTGCAAACTAGATAAATATAACCGTCAAAGACCGCAACTCATTGCTGCCAACATCAAAAAACGTATTCATAATCATATTGGCCCACATATCACCTGCTCTATCGGCATCGCCGCCAACAGACAATTAGCAAAAATCGCCTGTAAGCTCGACAAGCCAAACGGCACCACCATTTGGCATCCAAAAGACGCACAAAACCATCTTGAAAACATCCCCTTAGAAGATATTCCCGGCATTGGTGGGCGCATGCGTAAGCGTCTTTATCAAGCTGGCATTTTCAGCACAAAAACTCTTTTAAAAACCAGTCCCAAACAAATGCGTGCCCTCTGGCGCAACGTCACAGGCGAGCGCATTTGGTATGCGCTCCATGGCTATGACATAAAAGCAGAACCAAGTAGACGTGGCATGTTCGGTCACAGCCGCGTGCTTCCACCTGAAAGCCGTTCTCAAAAAGAAGCCAAAGCCTGCGCAAGGCTTCTTCTGGTCAAAGCCGCCCGTCGCATGCGCCGCGAAAACTATTATGCCAGTAAATTATGGCTGCACTTTTCTCTAAAATTTCCAAAGAAACATAACTCAGAAAAACAACGAAGAAGCTATGGCAATGATCTCAGTTTCCCTCCCTGCCAGGATGATCAAGCCATTCTCAGAGCCTTTCATCAACTCTGGGATGAAACAACGCCACACTTACCCGAAGAGGCAAGCATATTAAAAGTGGGCGTCGCCCTTTATCAATTAGAAACAGCAAACAGCCGGCAGCTTGATCTTTTTTATAATGAGGATAAAGCGCGCCAAAAATGGGAAAGAGTGAATTCAGCCATTGATACGCTCAATTCAAAATACAGCCGAACCATCGTCAGCATCGGCCCCTGGCAACCACCTGCTGGCGGTTATGCCGGAGGAAAAATTTCATATGTCAGAGTCCCCGGCGCTGAGGACTTTTGGTAAAGCGCGGTTGCTTGGGCCGGTTGCTAGTGGGCAACTGAAGGCCCATCAAAGAAGTCAACCTAAAGCGCAACCAAAAGAGCGCGGTTTCTGGTGGAAAACTGAAGCCGCATCAAAAAACAGCGGATGCCTGGTAGGCATCTGAAGCACCACTAAAAAAGCGCAGTTGCCAGTCCCAAACTGAAACCGCACCAAACGACCTATACGAAGAAGGAGTGGCACCCCTTCGGGGCCATGACATGGCGTAGCGACAGCGTAGCCCGGCGTGTTACGCCGCACAGTGCGGTTGCTTTAGGGCCGGTTTCTGGTGGGAAACCTGAAGGCTCATTAAAAATGGCAACCGAAGCACAATTAAAAAATACAGGCCCGAGCGAAGCGAGGAATAGCCCGTGAGAGAGAGAAAATGAATTGGAAAAATGAATATCAACTTCTAGATTTAGAAGAAAATAAGACCGTAGGCTTCACCTGCAAAAAATGCGGGCTCTATTATGCACACACCGTCAAAGAATTACTCACATACTACGACAAACAAACCTACCCAGCAGAGATTGAAGAAAGTATGAAATGTAAAAAGTGGGGATGTAACGGATCTTTACGCATAGAAATCAACCAAGAGCACCTCATCGAGGCCTTCCAAGGGGGGCTCCCCTAAAGCGCGGTTGCTAGTGGGCAAACTGAAAAAAACTAAACAAAGACAAACCCTAAACAACCAATACGAAAAAGGAGCATTGCCTACTTCAGGCAATGGGAGATGGCAGCACCAGCTGCCCGGGGCAAGCCCCGCACCTCGTAGAGCCCGCTGCTTCGCAGCGAGGAATAGCCATGAGAGAAAAAATGCCCGGTTGCTGGTGAGCAACTGAAGCGTATCAAAAAAAAGTGGAATAGCCCGTGAGTTAACATTACTCAAAATTAAATATACGGTGAAGGAGTAATGCCCTGATAAAGGGCATTAGGACATGGCGAAGCGTCAGCGAAGCCCGTCGCGTTGCGACGCACCTCGTAGGCCCGAGCGAAGCGAGGAATAGCCGTGAGAGAAAAAAGACCTCAAACAATTGATTTTTATAAAAAAATTTGGAAAAACTAAAAAATAAATAATTTTTTTGAAATTCGGTCTTGGCAAATCGAGAAAAGCTTTGTAAAAGAAGCGCTTCACACAGTGCTTTCACCAGTTGAAAGCAAGTGAAAATAGCTTTAAAATATCTTTTAGTTTAAAGCGAGAATGTTTAAAATTGTTCCTCAGTAGCTCAGTTGGTAGAGCAAACGACTGTTAATCGTTGGGTCGCTGGTTCGAGCCCGGCCTGAGGAGCCATTCTCCCCACAAATTTCAAAAAATAAAAAATGCTGATAAATGATCTAAAATCACTCATCAACATTTCTTAAAATCCAACTTACCAAATAATTTAGAGCCTTACACCTTAAAACTACTATCGGTTTTAAAGTAATATCTATGCATGAAAACACACCAAGCAACTATTCAAACAAACTGTGATCAATAGTCCTTGTGGCTTAAAACTCTCTTTATATATAATAAGGGGAATTTATGCCTCTACTCGCCAACTCTGTAACTTTGGCGTCAAAAACGCGTGTGTAAAAAGCGGCATTCAGTTTTTTAGCTGTTTTAGGAAACACTTCAATAGCAAACTCTTTTGCATTTTCAACCGTATCAAAAGCATCAACCCCTCCAAGAGTATGAGTGTTCAAACCACTCAACCATAATTTAGAAATCAATCCTTTTTGTTGCTTTAAAATGGGGTTACGAGATTTCCAAGGCGCCTTATCAAAAGGTACATTTACCTGAACTTCAGTGTAAACAAAAGCACCCGGCTGTTGCTCTGGTTTCACTCCAAAATGAGGAGAAGCCATACCAAAGCTTGCATCTTTAACAACACTTCCATCAAAAATTCGAGTCGTTTGAGCAACTCCTAGCTTCTTAGCAAGTTCAGGAAAAAAATCAGTGCAATAACGTTGAGCAGCCTCCACAGAGTGAAAGCTATAAATACCACCAACAGAATTTGTCCCAACTCCCGCAAACCAAGTTTTATTTAACAAGCCATCTTGGTTCGAAATTAACAAGTTCAAATCTCGCCAAGGAACTTTCTTAAAAGACATGTCAATTTGAAGCTCAGTATAAACGAAAGCCTTAGGTTCAGAAGTCAAACCAGTCCCGGCTGCGGCATGCGCCGTTTTTTCAATACCATTAAAACCATCTGTTGAAACCAAAACAGCAGCGCCCGTAGCAGCTCCCACTAAACCAAGCAATTCGCGACGGCTAAAATTGCCTGATTTCATCTCAAAATTATTTTTCGTCTTATTTCTCATATTTTCAGTCTCCATCCTCCCAAAATGCAACTCCAATCTTGCAGAACATTTTGAGCTATTTTATAGTGATCGTTATAAAAATAATATAACGCTCACTATATTGTCAATAAAATATAACGACCGTTATAAAAATGAGGTAGACCCGTGGAAAAACCACCTAGTAAAAAAGAACAAACAAAAGAAAAAATTCTCATCGCAGCTAGTCAAAATTTCAGAAGTAACGGCTATTCAGGTATCGGCGTAGATGGAATAGCCAAAGCAGCTGGTGTAACTTCAGGAGCATTTTACTCGCACTTTGGCTCAAAAGATGGGGCCTTTGATGCTGCCCTCATTGCGGGGTTAAATGAAGTGATAGAAGGTATTCCTCAGTTTCAAAGTAACTTCGGAAAAAAATGGATTGAAGAGTTCGCTGACTATTACTTAAGCCAAAAACATCAAAATGATCTGGCTTGTGGCTGTGCCATGACAACTCTTTCACCTGAAGTTGTGCGAGCAACAAACGAAACTCAAGCAACTTACGAAAAAATGATGTCAAAAATCATCGACCTCGCCGCTGATGGGCTTGAGGGAGGTTCAAAAGAAGATAAACGCTCAAGGGCCTGGGCCATGCTAAGCATTCTTATAGGTGGCTTGACTATGGCACGTGCTGTGAAAACTAAAAAAACAACAAATGAAATTGCACAATCAATTAAAGCATCCGCTATTAACGCCGCAGGAAAAACAAAAGAAACACCTTAAATTAAAAAAAGATAATGACGAAAAATTAAACATCATCCTGAACAATTACGTTCAGCGATGAGAGCTTTTCTGGGTTACGAACAACCCATATATCGGTAATTTGACGATCATCATTAATGTCAATGGTCACGGCTGCATAAATATTTTTATGATGATCAATAATAACTGCCCCTGGTTGTTCATTAATATTAAGAAACAACCATTGCATATCTTGCCAATAATGGCTTAGGCCTTTTTCAATAAACCTTGAAACATTTTTCACCCCTTTTAATGTGTTGAGGGCAGCCATAACTTTTCCGCCTCCATCTGCAGAAAGAGTAATCTCTTGAGAAAGCATATCTTTTAAAGCACTAATATCACCTTGTTCCACCGACGTTTTAAAAGCAGAGAAGAAAGCACGATGCAGATGGGCATCAACAGAATGGCGTTTACGGGGTTTACCTATTTTCTCCATAGCACGAGAAAAAATTTTGCGGCACGATGTTTCGGATTGATCAATCGTCTGCGCAATAAATTCATAATCATGGTCAAAAATTTCCCTCAAAAGGAACACAGCCCTTTCCTTGGCTGAAAGCCGTTCAAGCATGAGCAAAAACGCCGTAGATAAAGATGCAGAAATTTCCATATAGCGCTCATCGGCAAAAACATCGGCATTGCCAATAGGTTCTGGCAACCATGGGCCAACATAATCGGTACGAGATTGCTGAGCAGATTTAATAAAATCAAGACACTGCCGTGTGCAAACAGTTGTCATCCAGGCCATAGGGTTTTGCAGATCAGTTAGCTTGTGATCGAGAAGCTTGATATAAACATCTTGAACAATATCTTCAGCATCTTTGTTGCTACCTAGCATTCGATATGCAATGCCCATAAGCCCAGCTTTAGCATCAAGAAACAACTCTGTTTTTTTATGCGTCTCATCTTTCATTTAATGATTAGAAATCCCAACTCTATTCCACATATTGATCATACCAATTAATAGAACGATAGCGCTGATCTGTTTTTCCGAAAAATACGTTCTCAAATCATTTCTTAAAAGGCCATAATTTGTGTCTGTTTTAAGAAGCGTTAAAGCATCAACAAAAGCAAACGCACTCCTTTCACGAGCACTAAAACAAGTCGCCTTTTCCCAGTCTGATAGCTCTTTTAAACGTTCATCACTTTCGCCACATTTTTTTGCATCAGTCACATGCATATCAATACAAAACGCGCAGTCATTAATAAACGAAGCTCTTAACATGATTAAATGCCCAAGAGAGCCCTCAATACCAGCTTTTTCAATCTCCCCATGCGCCTCAAGAAGAAATTTTATCACTTCAGGTACATTTTTATGATGATCAATAGTCAACTCACTCATATCTCATGCCTCACTTCTTATTCGCTAGATCAACGACTGCATCAACCTCAAACAGCATTCCATCAATTGCCAAACGCGGAACAGGAACAAGAGTTTGAGCTGGCAACCACCCCTTAAAAGTTTGATTAAGATATTTAGTCATGGTGATGAGCTTCGATTGATCAT
>JAEPQF010000058.1 GCA_017640685.1 Hyphomicrobiales bacterium | reverse complement strand
AAAGAGCAAGCTTAAAATAGGAAGATCCTTATCCATGCCCGAAAGCGAGCGTAAATCAAGACTACCTCTGTGCTCATAAATAACACCGGCAATAAGGAACAAAGCAGTCATAATCAGGATGGAATGAACCATATAAAATATCGTTGCTGAAAGAGCGGTTTCCGTGCCAATCGAAATACCAATGAGCATAAAACCAATAGATGCGACGAGAAGAAAACTAAATAGACGGCGAAGGTCAGTTTGCGCAACAGCACCCAGGGCACCTACTATTGCAGTACCAACCCCCATGTAAAACATTACTTCCATCAACCAACTGTCCCCGGCAACAGGAAGAACAATCGTAAAGGTACGTAAAAGTGAATAAGCACCAACCTTGGTAAGAAGCCCTGCAAACAAAGCGGAAACGACAATTTTAGGCGTATGGTAAGAAGCTGGCAGCCAGAAATAAAGAGGAAACGCAGCTGCTTTCATCGAAAACGCTAAAAGATAAAGTGCAGAGACAACAACAAGCGGTCCTTCAAATTTCAAAGGGGCAACGATTTTGCTTAAATCAGCCATGTTTAAAGTGCCGTAAAGGCCATAAAGATAACCGGTTGCAATAAGGAATAGGGTCGTTGCAATCAAGCTCAAGAAACAATATTTAACAGCACCATCTAACTGCTTGCGTGTGCCACCAAGAACAATCAATCCAAAAGAAGAAATCACAAACACTTCAAACCAAACATAAAGATTAAAAATATCTCCAGTTAGAAATGAGCCATTGACCCCAACAAGCAAGGTGAGAATAAGCGGATAAAATCCAAAACGGCGCTCTCTCGATGAGGCATCCCCCATACCGTAAAGTGCCACGCAAAACACAGCTAATGAGGAGGTCAAAGTTAAAACAGACCCAAGAAAGTCAGCCGTAAAACTAATACCAAAGGGCGGTAACCAATTGCCCATGGTCATCGCCAAAGGCCCCTCAAGCTTCACCTTCATCAATAACTCAAAACTGGCATAGATATTCCCAGCTAGTGCCAAGAGAGTAATGTAAGGGTGCAATCCAACGGCCCGTCTGAAAATTATCAAAACCGCAGCTGTTAGCAACGGAATAACAACCGGTGCTAAAATATACCAATCAACTGCTGCAGTTGCAGTTTGTAGCATTGCCCCTTCTGTAGAAATGGTTTTCATAAATCAATACCCTTTTGGCAAACGAGACGGTTCAACAGGTTCGGCAAGGCGCATCTTAGCGGTGTCATCAGTTCCAATTTCTTGATAAGCCCGATAAGACAGCACAAGCACAAAAGCAAATAGAGCAAATGAAATCACAATCGCAGTAAGAATAAGCGCTTGCGGCAACGGGTTAGCAATGGAAGCATCAGCAATTTTGGCCCCCTTTTCAATAATCGGAGGAACCCCGCGAGTGATCCGCCCAGAAGTAAAAATGAGAAGGTTCACCCCATTACCAAGCAAGGCGATGCCAATAAGAATGCGCACCAAACTTTGCGAGAGCAAAAGATAAACACTTCCCGCAAAATAAAGGCCGACTAAAATTGAAAGGTAACTTTCCATCTGTCTTTACTCCTTCTCTTCCAGCGCCAAAGCAATGGTAACCAACGAGCCCACAACAACAAGCCAAACGCCAATGTCAAACATCAACGGTGTCGATAAAGGCACTTCAACGCCCTTGGCAATTTCAGGAAACCACCAGAGACCAGTTAAAAACGGCACGCCTTTATAATAAGAAATTACACCGCTTAAAGCTGAGAGAAGCATGCCAAAAGCAGCTATAGAAATAGGGTGGAAATAAAGCGCACGGCGCACTGGTGCAACCCCGCAAGCAATGCCATAAAGCGCAAAAGCTGAAGCGGCAATCAACCCGCCAATAAAGCCACCACCCGGCTCATTATGCCCAGCAAGCAAAACAACAATTGAATAAATCACCATAAGGCCGGTTAATAGCGGAACAATGGTTCTTAAAATAAGAGTATTCATGATGTCTCCTTAAGCGCTTCAGAGCCCGCAATTTTGCTCGATGCCTGAGATGTCTTTGTTTTTCGATCAGGAACAGCTTTCACACGAATAAGTGCAAGCGCTGAGACACCCGTAATGAGCACAACAGTAATCTCACCTAGTGTATCAATCGCTCTAAAGTCCACTAAAATCACATTCACTATATTGCGGCCATGTGCTATCGCAGCCGAATAAGTCGAGAAGAATTCAGAAAGACGCAGATCAATCGGCGCTTGCGTGATGTTCATCAGTAGAGTCCCCATACCAACACCAACACTTAGCGCCACCACACCATCAAATAAAAGCGATGCAGTACTACGGCGGTCTTGCTTCATCAATTTTAATCGAGTGAGAACAAGCGCGATGATCACAACAGATAAAGTCTCAACCATAAACTGGGTAAAGGAAAGGTCTGGCGCGCCAAACATCATAAAAATAAGCGCCACGGAAAATCCTTGTATCCCAAGCGAGATTATTGCTGTAAGCCGTGTGCGAGCAAAAACAACTTGAATTATGCCAACAACCAAGATGACAAAAACACCAATTTCCCATAAGCGAAGTTCAGGAAAGTTCGGCATTTTGGGCCAAATATTCAGCTTAAACATTGGCACAAGCAAGATGAGCGCCGTCACAAAAAACGTCACACGCATATAAGTGCGCATTTGTCCCGTTTGTAAGAACCGTGTAATGAGAGCCGCAAACCAGGTGAGACAACAAATAAATTGATCAAACCCTTTGTCAGGTCCCCAACCAATAAAGTTCAAAACCTTATCAAAAAACTTCTTCAAGTTGGCTGTGAAGACAAAAACAGCAATTCCCAAACCAACAGTGATAACGCTCAAAATAAGCGCTGGGTTAATGCCATGCCAAAGATGTAAATCAAGTTTCACTTCAGAGCCAGCAACCGCATTTACCATGGGTGAAAAGAAATTAGTTTGCATGAAGTTCAAAGCAAAAACGGCAGTTACTAATCCAGTGATAGATAAAACCAAAGGCCCAAGGAACAGCATAACCGGCCCTTCATGAACAGCCTTTGGTGGATCAATCCATTTGCCCATAAAGGGCCGAATAGCAATGCTCGCCGCCACTCCAAACATCAGGGCGTTGCCGACAATGGCGACAATTGCAATTGTCCATTCATGCAAGCCCCCATGAGTGAGGGAGTAATAAATCGATTCTTTAGCAATAAACCCAATAAACGGCGGTAGTCCACACATAGAAAGTGCTGCAAGAGCTGCTGCAAGCGCGGTAATCGGCATCGCACTTCTAAGACCACTTAATTTATCAATTTGTCTGGTACCAGCTTCATGGTCAACAGTGCCAACCACCATGAACAATGCCCCTTTAAAGAAAGAGTGCGCTATCAGATATAAAACAGCACCTTCAATTGCCCGCGCACCACCAACACCAAGCATGAGGACCAGAAGCCCAAGAGAAGCAACCGTTGTATAAGCCAGCATTAGTTTCATATCTTTGTCGCGCACAGCCAGCACAGTACCAATAAGCAAGGTAATTCCACCAAACAACGGTAGAACTGTTTCCCAAAGCTCGGTTTCACCAAGCATCGGGTAAGTCCGCATAAGAAGGAATACACCGGCCTTCACCATGGTTGCTGAATGAAGATAGGCTGAAACAGGCGTTGGCGCTTCCATGGCATTGGGCAGCCAGGAGTGAAAAGGAAACTGAGCCGATTTTGTAAATGCCCCGGCCATAACCAACCAGAACATTAAGCTATAAAGCCCGTGTTCTTTTATAACTTCACCTTTTGAGAGAAGTTCCGAGAGCTCAAAGGTGCCGCCGACAAGTCCAATGAGAGCAAAACCAGCCAGCATCACCAAGCCGCCAAGGCCGGTGATGATCAAGGCTTGCAAGGCAGCGCGCCGCGAAGCTTCGCGCTCATTATCAAAGCCAATGAGAAGGAAAGAAGTGATAGAGGTAAGTTCCCAAAACACAAACAGCGTAATGAGATTGTCAGAAACAACCAGACCAAGCATGGAGCCCATAAAAGCAAGCAGAACGGCAAGAAAACGTCCAAGCTTTTGGTGGCCTTTAAGATAGCCACCCGCATAAATAACAATGAAAAAACCGATGCCTAGAATGAGAAAAGCAAATGTCAGGCTAAGTCCATCTATCATAAAGGAATAATTGATGCCAAAACCGCCCATCCATTCATGTGATTGTAGAACCGTCTCTCCTTTGGCAACGGCGGGTACAAATTCATAAAAACGATAGAGCAAATAGCCTGGAACGAGAGCTAATATCCAACTGGCCCGATGACCAATAAGAAAAACAAGTACTGGCGCAAGAAGTGCAGCCAAAAAAGGAGTGAGAACTAAATAGCCAATCACAAGAAGCCTCTTTATTTCAGGTTAACACCAGTAATGTAAGCGAGAACAAATCGAACGACCGGTAAAATAAAATCAACTGAACGTACTGTTGAAAATGGCAACAAAATCAAAAGATACTTAGATTTTAAAATGCCACACAAAGAAAAGTGTACAATTTGAAGTTAGAAGATCCACCACTGATATGAAAATTTGATGATAAGACAACATTATGTCAAAACGCCAAATTATCAAAAAGCCAAAGTGTCAAAACATTAAAATCCACCAAAATCTTCAAAAACATTTTTAACTTGAAGGGTCCAATCAGCGCATCAAAAAAACTGTAGTTTCAAATAATACAACCCAAACAATAGCAATGATTTTTTTTAAATTTCAAGACATTGATAGAGAACAGACAAGGTTATCCCAAACTAAAGATTTGAATTCATCCAAATCTCCTCCAAGAGGCGCAAAAATAGAACATTCAATCATTATGCAACTAGCCGCAATCTTCTAAGAATGATAAAAACTAATTTCCTTTTTTCAATTTATGGTGTTTGTGATCATACAACCACTCCATCATTTTAACTTTTAGGGACACATCCATGAGCTCTCTGCCTGCGCCCAAAGCTGCAAAACGACCGTTTTCAACCACTCATCACGGCCAAACCAATGAAGATCCTTACCATTGGTTGCGTGCAGACAATTGGCAAGAGGTGATGACAGACCCATCTAAGTTAGATGAAGAAATCAGAGCATATTTAGAAGCAGAAAATGCTCACACCAAAGAAACACTCAAAGACACAACAGATCTTCAAACCACACTTTTTGAAGAACTTAAGGGAAGAATAAAGCAAGATGATAGCTCAGTCCCGCAGCCAGATGGTGAATGGAGCTATTATGTGTCTTATGTTCAAGATGGAGAACACCCACTTTATTGCCGCAAACATAATGAAACGGGAGAAGAAACAGTTCTTTTAGATGGCAATAAACTCAGTGAAGGAAAAGCTTACTTTCAATTTGGCGGTATCAGCCACAGCCCCAATCACGAATTAGTCGCTTGGTCTGTTGATGATAAAGGCTCTGAATATTACACCGTTTTCATCAGGGATGTAAAAAGCGGTGAAGATCGTCAGCAAACTATTGAAAAAACAACGGGAAACATCTGTTGGGCGAATGATAGCCAAACTCTTTATTATGTACAAAGAGATGATAACCACCGCCCTGCCTTTGTGTTTAGGAATTTAATCAACGCCTCAGAAGAAAAAGACGAACTTGTCTATCAAGAGCAAGACCCAGGCTTTTTCGTCAATATTGGCACAACCCAATCAAACAAATTTGTAGTTATCAATGCCTCTGGCCACGAAACATCAGAATGGCACTTGATCGATGCAAATGATCAAGCCGGCAAACCAAAATGCGTGAGCGAGCGCATAAGCGGTCATGAATATTCACTCGAAGAAAGAGAGGGAATTCTATACATCCTCACCAACAAAGATGATGCGGAAGATTTCAAAATCGTAACGACCTCAGTTGAGCAAACCTCTCTTGATAATTGGCAAGATTTAATCACTCATCAAGCAGGTTGTTTGATTATAGATATTAATTTATATGCCGACTATTTAGTGCGATTAGAGCGTGAAAATGGATTGCCGCGTATTGTCATCCGCCAGCTTGATACAAATGAAGAGCACGCGATAGCTTTTGATGAAGAAGCTTATTCATTAGGGCTTTCAAGTGGTTATGAGTTCAAAACGGACCTCATTCGTTTTACTTATTCTTCCATGACCACACCAGCTCAAATATTCGATTATAATATGAGCTCAAAAGAGCGAGTGCTGAGAAAAACTCAAGAAGTGCCATCAGGTCACACAATCGAAGATTATGTCACAAGAAGAGTGATGGCAGACGCCCATGATGGTGAGAAAATCCCCGTCACGCTTCTTTATCATAAGGACACACCTTTGGATGGTAGCGCACCGTTATTTTTATATGGCTATGGATCTTATGGCATCTCGATGCCAGCCGGCTTTTATGCCAATCACTTAAGCCTGGTGAACAGAGGGTTTATCTATGCCATCGCTCACATTCGTGGCGGTAAAGAAAAAGGCTATAATTGGTATAAAAACGGCAAAATGGAGCATAAGACAAACAGCTTTAAAGACTTCATTTCAGCTGGCGAATATCTCGTGAAGGAAAACTTCACTAAGAAAGGCCAGATTGTCGCGCACGGTGGTTCTGCTGGCGGCATGTTAATGGGCGCAGTTGTGAATATGAGCCCAGACCTTTTCGCTGGCATCATTGCTGAAGTGCCTTTTGTGGATGTTTTAAACACTATGCTTGATGACACCTTGCCACTCACCCCGCCAGAATGGCCAGAGTGGGGCAACCCAATCGAGAGCAAAGAAGCTTATGATCGCATCAAAAGCTATTCACCTTATGATAATGTAATGTCGCAAAACTACCCACCAATGTTGGTGATGGCCGGCTTAACAGACCCGCGCGTGACTTATTGGGAGCCAGCAAAATGGGTAGCTAAATTGAGAGAGACTAAAACAGACGAAAATAGCCTTTGCCTGAAAACCAATATGGAAGCTGGCCACGGGGGTGCCTCAGGGCGGTTTGATCACTTAAAAGAAGTGGCCTTAGTTCAAAGCTTTGCCTTAAAAGTGGCTAATTTAACCTGATATATAATCTAAATCATAAAACTCATTGAAAAACATGAGAAAACATGAATAACTGCTTCGTGCCAATCCAAAAGGGTGCCGGTTTTTTACACCCCGTATGTTTATGGGCAACCTAAAGGGGGTCTATGCCCCGGTTGTTTGTTGGCAATCTAAAAGGGGCCACTAAGCCCCGGTTGCTTGTGGGCAACCTGAAGGGGCCACTAAGCCCCGGTTGCTTGTGGGCAACCTGAAGGGGCCACTAAGAAGAGCACAACTGAAGCGTTAAAAAAGAGGGAAATATTTATATGAAAAGTCCTGTACAAAAATTTGTCGTCTCATTAGGCGCATTGGCAGCTCTTTGGGGTGTTTCCCAATTGCTTGCCCCAACCTTAGAGCAAGCAACCGCGCGTGATTATGGCAATAAATACAATTCTGAAAAACGATATTACGGCCATCAAAAACACGTACCCGGCCGGTTTGATTATTATGATTTAGTGTTGTCTTGGTCTCCAACTTATTGCGAGACGGCGGGCAAACATAAAAGAGAGCCACAATGTACTTCAGGGCGCCCTTATTCGTTCGTTCTTCACGGTGTTTGGCCGCAATATAAAAAGGGCTGGCCTCAAAATTGCCGCACCAAAAAGAACCCATGGATACCAAGAGAAGTCATTCAATCCATGTTAGATATCATGCCGTCAAAGGGGTTGATCATTCACGAATATAAAAAGCACGGGACTTGCTCAGGCCTCACACCTAAAGGCTATTACAAATTATCTCGCCATTTATATAACAGTGTGAAAATTCCACCCAAATATAAAAATTTAAACAAGCCGATGATGTTGTCACCAAAAGAGATCGAAAATGATTTTCTAATTGCAAATCCGGAAATGAAACCAGAAATGATCTCAATTGTGTGTGGCAAACGCCGTTTAAAAGAAGTGCGGATTTGTTATGATAAAGGCGGTAAACTCACAGCGTGCGGTCAAAATGAATATCAAAAGAAATTATGCCGTCTACCAAAGGTCTACTTACCTCCAGTCAGATAAAAATGAAATCTAAAGACATCTCAAATAGATAAAAATCAACACAAAAAAACGAGGCTTTGAAAAAAGCCTCGTTTTTATTTTGAGAATTCACGACTTAAGTAAATTCAAAAGATAAAATTTCCAGTAAATTTATTAAAAGCTAGCTGAAACTGTTCCAACAAAACGCGCATCAGCATTATCACCATTAGTAGGGTTGTCATCAGCAATGTCAGTGTCCCAATAACGAAGATCTAGCGTAAATTTATCATTCAAGCCAATCTCAACACCAGCATTCCAATAAGTATAAGAATCACCTTCAAATGCATCATCAAGAAAATCAACATAACCAATCAAAGCTGAGAAGGTTGGCTTTAATCCGCGATATTCCCCAAGAGCAATTGCAACTTGCCATTCAGATGTAATGACATCACCTGTTTCACCGGTGTAATCTGGAGACCAATAAGTCGATGAGTTAAATGTAATACGGTCAGTCAGTTCTGTAGATGAGGCAAATTTAAGCTCGACATAATCAAGCTCACCTGACGCATCTTCCGCTCCTGGGTATGCATAATAAATAACACCAAGGTCAAATTCAGTGTTACGCCATTTGTGTTTTAAGCCTGCATAAATATCGATCTCAACATTGGCAACATCATTACCATTACCATCAGATCCAAAGTCTAGGTTAGACGCCCAAACACCAGCGTAAAACATTTTGTAAGAAGCATCAAAACCACCTTGAATAGCCAGTCCTTCTTCTGTTTGAGAAATGCCACGGAAAATATAATCAGATGTAATCGCAACATTTGCTGATAGTTCAGGACGCTCTGAATGTGTAGCAGGCGCATCTTTCAAGCTCCCACCTCTGTTGAATAGGTCACCCGCCTGTGCAATGCCTGTGCTAAGAAGAAGAGCAGCAGAAAATGCAGCAATTCGACTTGTGAAAAATTTAGTATTCATCTAAGGACCCCCAATTGGAAAACTTAAGTTGAAAATCTTCCAACGAAATGAAAAATATTAAAGTTGAGTTTTGTCTCACAAAATTAAAAAACTTAAGTCAGAGCAATTTTATAAAGCAGCATTTTAATCTGTATAAGTTTTCAAAATAGTAACCAGATACCAGCAATTCTAACTGATTCTCTTATCCCGTACGATCACAATAAAGTCAGCTAAAAGAGAATGTTAAGACACAAAAAACGGAACTTCAAAATATTGAAATTCCGTTTTTTAATTATAATTGAGCTGTGCTCTAAATAACTTTAGAAGCTAGCTGAAACAGTCGCTACAAAACGCTCATCAGTTCCATCTTCACCTAGGAATGTGTTTGTGCTGTCAACATCTGTATCCCAGTAACGAAGATCAAGAGTGAATTTTTCTGCAAATCCAACTTCAACACCAGCATTCCAGTATGTGTAAGATCCATCTTCAAATGCAGCATCTAGGAAATCTGTGTAACCTAAAGTAGCTGAGAATGTAGGAGAGAAACGGCCATATGTTCCAAGAGCAACAGTTACGCCACCTTCATATGTCAAAGTCTCACCAGTTTCACCTGTGTACTCTGGTGAGTAGTATAATGTACCGCTAAGACCAATTTTATCAGTAAGGTTACCGCTTGCACCAAATTTGATTTCAACATAATCAAGTTCAGCACCAGCATCTTCTGCACCTGGGTAAGCGTAGTAGATAACACCAAGATCAGCTTCAATAGCGCCGAATTTATGTTTGATACCACCATAAACGTCAATTTCGATGTTAGCGACATCATTGCCATTACCATCTGAGCCAAAGTCTAAGTTAGACGCCCAAACACCAGCATAAAACATTTTATAAGAAACATCGAACCCACCTTGAATAGCAGGGCCTTCTTCAGTTTGAGAAGCACCGCGGAAGATGTAATCTGTTGTCAATGCAACGTTTGCTGAAAGTTCTGGGCGTTCACGCTCAACAGGAGCGTCCTTCAAGCTGCCACGCTCGAAAAGGTCTGCCGCGTTAGCAACACCAGCTGAAACGAATAGAGCAACAGCACTAGCTGCGATGCGACCTGTAAGTGATTTATAGTTCATTTATTCCCCCAATTGGAAAAGTAACTTTGTAAAAAATTTAAAAGCACATATATGAAGATATGTGTTTACTCAAAAGGAAGGCCTAGCACCCTTAAATCTAAAGATAGGTAAGATCCCCGTCACTATTTTGCCCGAATAATTGAAAGCGTTTCAAAATCCGAGCAGGGCCTTATATTCTTTCGGTTAATAATATTACAAGTTCCGTGCCAAGTTGATTTATGCGGGAGGTCTGCTTATTAAATCAGCAAATATGTCACAGAGAGGCGATTCTGTTGCATTTTTGTTTCGTGCAAAAAAATAGTGAGAGATGTGGAAAAAACTATTCTGAACATGAAGGTTGCAAGTGCACAAATTATGTGCGGAAACAATAAAATATAGATAATAAATACCTTTATTGTCTAAATGAAATGAGTTTGTTAAGACTTCATTTTACGATCCAGAGCGTGTCGCACAAAAGTGGTAACCGGTTTTGTGAAAAGAGACACGCATAAACAAAAAGATAGAGCATATCACCTTGTATTAAATTCAATACAAGGTGATATGCTCTAGGAGATCCAACAATATGTCATATGTTTTTCTCGTTGCAGGGTTGTCACTACTGGTTTTTGGAGGTGATATCCTAGTTCGCGGCGCAGTAGCCCTTGCAGTTCGAATGAACATACCGCATTTGATCATCGGTTTAACCATTGTTGCCTTTGGCACTTCAGCTCCTGAATTGTTAATTTCTATTCGAGCCGCCATGTCAGACCTTTCTGGCATTACATTAGGAAATGTGGTCGGTAGTAATATTGCAAATATCTGGCTTGTTTTAGGGGTACCAGCTCTCATCGCCGCAATCTGTTGCGATCAAAAAAACATTCACCACAATTTTTTCTTTATGATAGGTGCAAGCCTTATTTTTATTGCCCTTTGCTTTTGGTCTCCTCTTACAATGTGGCACGGCGCCATTTTGTGTGCACTTTTACTCATTTTCTTAATCGATAATTTCTACAAAGCCAGAAAACATAAAAATGAAACTGAAGTTATTGACGGTGATGTTGAAGAATTAATCGAAGAAATTGAAGGGGCAAAAGAAAACCCACTTTGGAAAACCGCTGGGTTTATCTTGTTGGGGCTTATCGGCCTTGCCATTGGTGCAGAACTCACAATTCAAGGCGCTGTTGAAATTGCAAAATCATTTGGAGTGTCAGATGCCACAATTGGACTTACGGTTGTTGCCATTGGCACATCATTGCCAGAATTAGCCGCAACAGTTATGGCAGCACTTCGCGGCCACGCTGGTTTAGCGCTGGGCAATGCCATCGGCTCGAACATCTACAATATTTGTGCCGTTCTTGGCATTACAGCTCTCATCACGCCAATTAAGGTCGACCCGCTATTTTTATCATTTGATCTTTGGGTTATGGTAGCAGCCTCTCTTTCAATTCTACCGTTTATTGTCTTTAAATGGAAAATAAACAAAATCTTCGGCCTTTTATTCTTGCTTGCCTATGGCGCATACACATACAAAGTCCTGGAACTTGGCCGCATTCAACCAGCAACCCAAACGATGATTAATAGCACTCCAGTAAAATCATGAGCCCATTAAAAAACATGAGCGAAGAAAAAGGCATAGCCCTCATCACAGGGGCAGGCAAAAGAATTGGTCATCATTTAGCTCTTTCGCTCTCTCATGAGGGCTGGGCAATAGGCGCTCACTATAATCAATCAGAAAATGGGGTCTTAGAGCTTAGTGAAGAGATTAAACGAAGAGGCGGAAGAGTTATTACACTGAAAGCTGATTTAAAAAATGAAGCTGAAGTGATCTCGCTAATCTCTAAATGTGAAAAAGAGTTAGGTCTGCCGAGTTTACTCATCAATTGCGCATCAGTATTTCATAAAGATGAACTGCAAACTATGGAAGGGCAGGTATTCGATGAGCAAATGGCCATCAATTTAAAAGCCCCTTTATTATTAAGCCAAGCATTTGCCAAAGCTCATAACGATGTTTCTGTGGCGTCTTCAAAAGGACAGGCCAATATTATCAACATCACAGATCAAAGGGTTCATCAGTTAAACCCAACATTCTTTAGTTATACACTGACTAAAGTTGGCTTGAGTACGGCAACCACAACAATGGCTCAAGCATTAGCGCCAAATATCAGAGTTAATGCCATAGCACCAGGCCCCGTGCTGCAAAGCATTCATCAAACAGAAGATGAGTTCAACAATGAGTGTGAAGGAACATTATTGGGCCATGGAACAACACCTGAAGAAATTTTCGAAACGGTCAAATTTATTTTGAATACAAAATCTTTGACAGGTGAAACCATCACCCTAGATGGCGGGCAACATCTTAAATGGTCTTCTTAAATCAAAGCAAAGCAACCAATTATTTTTGAAGCTATTTATTCACTTAGCATATTATTTTGAATGTTGAGTAAGGGAGGTTTGAGAAAGCGGCGTTGAAGACGCCTGTTTTAAACTCATCACAAAACCAATAATTTCAGCAACCGCTGTGTAAAGTTCAACGGGTATCTCTTCATCAAGCTCCACAGCACCAAGAGCCTGAGCTAAGAGAGGGTTCTCTTTAATGTAAATCCCATGTTCAGCAGCAGCTTTAATAATTTGCTCAGCAATAACACCTTCACCCTTGGCCACAACTTTAGGGGCTTGCTTTTGATCATAATGAAGGGCAACGGCTTTTTTAACCGGCGCTTCATTTAGCTCATTATCATCATTTTTTTCACTGAGCTCAGTCATTAGTCATATCCAAAATCAAATTTGCGCATCAACATGTTCCTCTGAACGTATGAAAAATTCAGGCGGTGCCCCCCGCCTAATGTGAAGAGAAAGAACACCAAGTCCATTGGCAACCAAGCGATCATCAAGAGCATTACGATACTGCTCTAAACTCTCAGCAAACTCAGCGCGTTCAGCCCAAAGTGTGACCCGAATATCTTGTCCGAATAAACCTACCGAGGCATGTACAGCGCCCGTCTCATTCGTCTCAAGTGAAAACTTCACCCCATGACCATCACGTTGCTCTCCTGTTTCACTCTCTTCCTGTTCGGGTCCAATTTGCAGATTAACAAGAACCGGTTTCTCCACTCCTTGAATAGGTAGTTCCAAGTTAAGCTCCATGGGTTTGGCTAAAGATCTTTGCTGAACCTCTTGAACTTCCTCTATAGCAAGCGATGAAGTGTTTTTATATTTAGCAGAAACATCCTGAGCAAGCTGTTGGCTTTGTGAAACATTTGCTCCTCCAAGAGAGAGTGTGCCTTGAGAGCTAACACGTCCGGCGGATTTTTCATGCCCCTGCAATTGTGAGTGTGCCTGCGCGCGTGGGTTAATTTTTTTAGCCAAATTTGGCAATGTATCTGCGACAACACCAATTAAGGCAGAAGCTGTAATTTGTGCTTGAACTGGCCCTGGTTTCACAGTTTGAGAAGTGACAGCAGCTTGGTGTTGAGCTTGCGTTTGCGTCTGATTAAAAGTGGCTGATTGGTTGTTCGTATTTAAAACGCCATTAGAAGCACCGCTTGAGAGGCCAGCAGAATTCAGAGAATTATTGGATTGAAACGCTGTATTCGTCTGAGGAGCATTATTAATTTGCCCACCTTGATTTGAGGGCGTCGCACTGCCTTGAGAAATGTTTCCAGTTGAATTTTGAAGAGTAGAGTTCTGTTGCGCTAATTGAGAGGCGTATTGTCCGCTTAATTGCCCGGAAGGTTGTAGGTTTGTCGTAGTACCTAAAGAGGAATTAAGCGAAGCTGAATTCAACGAAGAAGAATGCACGGTACCAGCATTCTGTCCACCTTGAAGGTTGCCGTTCTGCTGTTGCCCAATCTGTTGCCCAATCTGCTGCCCTGCTGTTGCAGGGGCTTTTGAAACCGTAGCTCCATCACCAAGGGGTTGTACAAAACGCAAGGCTGATCCATGTTGCTCAAGTTTCAATTGCAAAACCTCTCCCTTAGTTAAAGGAAGAGAGGCTTTTACATCTAACTTTAAACCATTGGTGAGAACTTCAGCCCGCCCATTCGGCAAAGACTTTAAAACTTCAACATTAAGCGGTTTACCTTGATTAAGAGACTGGAGCTGTTGAACAAGCGCGTCTGTTTTGTGAAGCACATTCAAGGTCAGCGGCCCAGAACCACTGCTTGTTAAATGGTTTTGTAACGCAGCTTGTACATGTGTCAAAGAAACAGACATGATGATCAACCCGCACGAAGTTTGAGTTTCATAAATCTTAACAAAGTTTAACCTGTAAACCCTTAATAAGGCCTTACTTCAATAAGTCACTGTTAATATTGTAAAAATCATATAAATCATTAACAAACTTTAATGCTTCGCCTCTACAAATCACCAACAAACTCGGTTATAGTTTAAAATTATTCATATACCTCTATAGAGATGATAGCCGGTTTTGAATAATGCTCAGTTTTGAATAAATGAGATAAGGCTTGATTTGTTGAGCTTGAGGGAGAGCGCGATGCAAACATTAAAAATCGATCCGATCACAAAACGGGTTCAATTTTTGGCCTTCGCAATTTTTTTTGTTGCAGGTTTAATAACAAATCTCAGCTTTGCCAACGCCAAACGCTTAGCTTTAATCATCGGCAATGACCTCTATGCAAGTGTCACTCCTTTAAAAAAAGCCGTAAACGATGCTGATGCCATCTCCAGCACCTTAAGAGATTTAGGCTTTGAAACATTTCTACATCGCAATTTAAATCGCAGATCAATGAATACAGCGTTGGCTGAATTCACTAACGAGATTGAAAAAGATGATGAAGTGCTGTTCTTTTTCTCTGGCCACGGCATTTCAGTCAGAGGTGAAAATTATCTCCTGCCAACAGACGTGCCAGAAGTTACGCCAGGCCAGGAAGGCTTTATTACAAGAGAAGCTTTTTCAGAAAATGAAATCATTCAATCCTTGCAAGACCAAGGAGTGCGCGTCAGCATTCTTATTCTTGATGCCTGCAGAAATAATCCGTTCCCGAGAAAAGGCACACGATCAATCGGTCGCTCTGTTGGTTTGGGTCGCACCTCAGCCCCACCAGAGGGAACCTTTGTTATGTATTCAGCCGGTGTCGGCCAAGAAGCGCTGGACCGCTTAAGTGAAGATGACCCACACCCGAATTCAGTTTATACAAGAAAACTCATCCCCCTCATGAAAGAAGAAGGCTTGCAGATTGTTCGCGTTGCCAAAAGATTGCGCTCTGAAGTTGAAAATTTAGCCAAAACCGCAAAGGGAGGAGCCCACAAGCAATACCCGTCTTATTATGATGAGCTGCGCGGTGATTTCTTCTTCAAACCAGGTAAGAGAAAAGAGCAAAGCAAAACATCAGATGCTGATGAAATTCTTTGGCAAGCGATTGAAAAATCAAGCAATAGAAGTGATTTTGAATTCTATTTAAAAGAACATCCAAAGGGTAGATATTCCTCCATTGCCAAACTAAAAATCTTGCAAATGAAAGATGGAAAACCATCAAAGAAAGACAAAGAAAAACCCATTGCAGTCAAAGACGCTGATGATCAATTGTGGAATGAATTGCGCGGTTCAAGACGGTCTCTTGAAATAGAAGCTTACATTCACAAATACCCTAACGGAAAACATATCGCAGAAGCACGCCGGATATTGGAACTGTTAAGACAAGCAGAATACCGCGAATATTCTCGCATCAAAGACCTGGAAAAGAAAAGACTAGCCGTCGTTTCTCCAAAGGAAATCAAGAATCCACAAAAAAACAAGACAAGAAGTTACCAACCAGGCCAACGTTTTCAAGAATGCGGTGAATGCCCAAAAATGGTCGCGTTACCAACAGGGCAATTCTCTATGGGGTGGAAAAATCCTGAAAGCACCGGTCATCAATATGCACTTCCAATCCATAAAGTGAACATCAATCACCAAATTGCAATTGGTGTGCATGAAATCACTATCAAACAATATGATGCTTTCATCAAACAATCTGGCCATGACCCAGGTAGTCTTTGTTGGACCAATGAAAAAGGGCGGGGGAAATACAGAAAATTCCGCAATTACCAGAAAAACGGCTTGCCTTATAAATTAAATTACCCAGCCACATGTGTGAATTGGTATGACGCCAAGGAGTATGTCAAATGGCTCAACAGGCAAATTCCAGGAGGTGGCTACCGTTTGCCAACAGAAGCTGAGTGGGAATTCGCCGCAAGAGCAGGGCGAAGAACCAAGTGGCATTATGGAAATAAGGAAAGTTTCTTATGCCAGTTCTCAAACCATGCAGCAGCTGAGACAAGGGTGGCGTGGCGCAATAAAACATGTAAAGACGGTGTAAAAGTTCTCTCAAAAGTCGGTGGGTATAAAGCCAATCAATGGGGCGTTTATGATATGTATGGTAATGTCGCCGAATGGACAGAAGATTGCGTGCATTATGATTACAAAGGCGCGCCGAATAATGGTGATGCCTGGATTGTTTCGAATAATCCCAATCATGGCTCTTGCGCCAATCGCATTCACCGCGGCGGCAGTTGGTTGCAAAGTAAATCGTCAGTGACAGCAGGTTTCAGGCAATTCACCAAACCAACAGACAGAACAATTACAATTGGTTTCCGCGTTGTAAAAGACTTGCAATAGTAAGTGCCACCAGCTTAAAAGTTTAAAAGGATTATTTTCATCAAGAGAGACTTCCCTTTGAACACTCTAAACAATTGGCAAAGCTGCGAAGCACCTGCACCAAAAGAGCTAACGGGTAAGTTGGTGCAACTAACTCATTTCAATTTCGATGAACACACCGCACCATTATGGCATGCTCTTGGTGGTGAAAAAGCCAATGAACTCATTCGGTTTTTCCCAAATGGACCATATGAAACATCAACTGAATTTGGCAACTGGTTAAAAGAAGTGAATGAAAGCAAAGCCTTTCACACGATGATCATCTTATCACTAAAAACACAAGAAATTTTAGGCATGGCAAGCTACATGAGATGCGCTCCAGAACATGGATCAGTTGAAATTGGCGCAATAGCGCATGGCCCTAAAATGATGCGATCGCCTATGGCAACAGAAGCTCATTATTTACTCGCAAAACATATTTTTGATGACTTAGGCTACAGACGCTATGAGTGGAAACTAAACAATGAAAATGAAGCCTCCCACAATGCAGCAAAAAGACTAGGCTTTACCTTTGAAGGCATCTTTCGCCAGCATATGGTGGCAAAGGGGAAAAATAGAGACACAGCTTGGTATTCAATGTTAGATAGCGAATGGCCATTAAATAGAGATGCATTTGAAACCTGGTTAGACAAAGCAAATTTTGATATATCCGGAACACAAATTAAATCACTTAAAGAAATTAAAAAGAGAGTTATCTGAGTGAAATTTCAGATTAAAATAACGAACTGAAAAATATAGGAAATACGCTTTTGAGCAATAAATCTACAGACATATCCGCACTCATTGCAGCAGCCCTTATTATGTTGTTTGTCTTCCTAGGCGGTTATTTTTTGCCCCCTCTTATGAAAGAAATTGCAGCATATAATGAATGGCTGGCCTATAGCTTAGGCTTTGCTTTTATCATTGGTTTTGTACTGATTTTTTGGATACGAAGTCTCTATCAAAAAAGACAACAAAAAGAAGAAGATTAAGAATATATCGCCCCTATGCCTGCGACATATTGACGGCCCAACACATGTTGCTTATGGTTGGATTTCATTCAGTTTCTAGGACAAAAGACGAATTATTTGTCAAAACCACTAACTTACTCAAAATTTATAAATGTTATCAACCGCGCACTTAATTAAGCCATCGGGGATTGGTTCGGTTGATGATCATTTCAAGGAGCAAAAATGAAAAAAATTTATGAAACAGCTGAAAGCGCTTTAGAGGGCTTGCTGTTTGATGGAATGTTTATCGCAGCTGGCGGGTTTGGGCTATGCGGCATTCCTGAAAACCTAATCGAAGCGATTAAAACAGCCGGCACTAAAGACCTTACTTTCGCGTCAAATAACGCAGGTGTTGATGATTTTGGTATTGGCATATTGCTCCAAACACGCCAAGTGAAAAAGATGATTTCATCATATGTGGGTGAAAATGCTGAATTCATGCGCCAATATCTCTCTGGCGAGTTAGAGTTAGAATTCGCGCCGCAAGGAACATTGGCAGAGCGCATGCGCGCTGGTGGCTGTGGCATTCCAGGGTTTTATACCAAAACAGGCGTTGGCACCGTCATCGCTGAGGGCAAAGATCATAAAGACTTCAACGGCGAAACTTACATCTTAGAAGAAGGCATTTTTGCTGATCTCTCCATTGTAAAGGCGTGGAAAGCCGATGAAACGGGCAACCTGATTTTCAGAAAAACAGCAAGAAACTTCAACCCGCCAGCAGCCATGTGCGGCAAGGTTTGCGTGGCTGAAGTTGAAGAGATTGTCCCAACAGGCAGCCTTGACCCAGATCACATTCACCTACCCGGAATTTATGTAAACCGTCTTATCAAAGGGAAACATGAAAAACGGATTGAACAACGCACCACACGCGCGGCTTAAAGGAGAATTCATATGTGGGATCGCAATCAAATGGCCGAACGGGCGGCACAAGAATTAGAAGATGGTTGGTATGTGAACTTAGGAATTGGCATTCCAACATTGGTTTCTAACTTCATCCCTGATGGCATCGAAGTAACACTTCAGTCAGAAAATGGCATGCTTGGCATGGGGCCTTTTCCAACAGATGATGAAGTTGACGCAGATCTAATTAATGCAGGTAAACAAACCATCACGGAACTACCTCAAACAGCTTATTTCGATAGCTCCCAAAGCTTTGGCATGATCCGCGGCGGTAAAATCGCAATGGCCATTCTTGGCGCTATGGAAGTTGATGAAAAAGGTGACTTAGCCAACTGGATGATACCAGGCAAGCTCGTAAAAGGCATGGGCGGCGCAATGGACCTTGTTGCAGGTGTTGGCCGTGTTGTTGTTGTAATGGATCACACCAACAAAAAAGGTGAGAGTAAATTGCTAAAAGAATGCACCTTGCCACTAACTGGTAAAAGTGTGGTTGATCGTATCATCACAAACTTAGGTGTTTTTGACGTGGTTGAAGGCGGCCTAAAACTCATCGAACTAGCCGACGGCGTCACCGAAGAAGAAGTGAAGAGTTCAACCGAAGCCACGCTTGTATAGCGCGGTTACTAGTGGGCAACCTAAAGCGCATTTAAAAAAGCACGGTTGCTCATTGCGGATGCTATGTGGGCATCTGAAGCAGAGAAAACTAAGCAACCTGAAGGCCTACTAGAAAAAGCCGGTTGCTGGTGGGCAAGCTGAAGGCCTACTAAAAAGCCGGTTGCTGGTGGGAAACTGAAGCCGCATCAAGAATGTAGCACCCGTTACTCACAAGGAATTAAAACAAACCCCCGTTAGTTGAAAAACTAGCGGGGGTTTGTTTATTAATATCGTCTTTTACGCCTGTAAACTCGCTTGGAATATCGCTTATTCTTAGGTTTGCGCCATCTCTTTTTAACTCGCCTGTTCAAACGTTTAGTAGGCTTCGTGCCATAAAGTTGCCTGTAGGTCAGGCCGCCAATAATGGTCTTGGGGTCTTTGTGGCTAAAATCTTCATAAAGCATATTCATTAAAGCAATCGGCACTGGCTCAAATGGCTTTTTAGGAACAATGTGAACAATCTTATAACCACGTGCTTTAAGGGCTGAAAGTAATCGAGGAAGCGCCGCCGCTGTTGCCGGTTTGATGTCATGCAATAGCAAAATGCCCTTACCGCGACGTCTGAGTTGAGAAAGCGTGTTTCGAATAATGCGAGCTGGGCTAAACCCATTCGTATCACCAGGTACAATATCAACTGAGAAATTCGCAATATGACGATCACTCAAATATTTATTCATCTGCTCATAATCATGCAACCCAGGAAAGCGAAAAAACGGCGCGATTGGTTTGCCTACAGCTGCTTGTACATCCTGAAACCCTCGCTCAATTTGAAAACGAGAATAGGGAAAGTAGTGATGTCTCAAATCTCGCGGATGGCTATGAGTGTGTGCACCAACAGTATGCCCTTCTCGAGCCACTTTTTGAATGAGGTCAGGAAAGGCTTTGGCCATTTTACCAACAGCAAAGAAAGTCGCTTTGGTGCAATGGCGCTTGAGGGTGCGCAAAATGCTTTTGGTCACAGTTGGCAAAGGGCCATCATCAAAGGTAATGACAACTTCTTTATGCTTTAAAGGAAGAGGGTGGTTCTTAAATTGCACCCGGCCATAACGAGGACCAGTGCTGGTATCAATCTCAAGAATGCGAGAAACACCAATCGCATGTTTTGAGCGACAAGCCTCACCATTATAAGAAGGACTTGCTTGTAGAGACGGTGCAAACAAAACTACAGAGATAAAAATCAGTCCTGCAATGGCATAACGAATAAAGAAAAACAGAAAACGCAAGAACAAGTGTTTGGCCTCTTTAAAAATCCAACTACGCCTCATTTTTCATAGATTAAACAAGGCCAAGAAACGCAAGTGAAGGTTTATAATAACGCTATCTATCAAGGCAAA
>JAEPQF010000057.1 GCA_017640685.1 Hyphomicrobiales bacterium | reverse complement strand
AAGTCAACAGCGCAAGCGCCTCTTGGTAATGCAATGAGTGAACCACGCGGCGTGAAACAAAAGACTTGGTCATGGAAAAGTTCTAAGCGGGTATGCTCTAAAAACTCTTCTGGGTTGTCTCCTTCAAGCAATTGGTCAACCAAACGACGCAACCATTGATAGGCAGAGCTTGATGCCATTTTATTTTCACTGCTGAGAGGTGCTGATTGTCCAAGGCTTTCATCTTTGTAAAGCGCATGGGCGGCGATACCATATTCAGCAACGCGGTGCATTTCTCTTGTGCGAATTTGAAGCTCAACCCTTTGGTATCTTGGCCCCACAATTGATGTGTGAATGGAGCGATAATCATTTTGTTTGGGGTTAGAGATATAATCCTTAAACCGTCCTGGCACCGCTCGCCAGGTCGTATGTGCCATCCCCACGACGCGGTAACATTCATCAACAGATTTGACGATCACTCTAAATCCGTAAATGTCTGATAGTTGCTCCAATGAGATTTGTTTGTGATCCATTTTACGCCAAATGGAATAAGGTCGTTTTTCTCGGTGGGATACTTCTGCGTTAAACCCCGATTCTTTTAACTTGGTACGCAGTTCTTCTTCAATTTCCTCAATGAGCCCTTTGTTTTTCTTACGCATTTCAGTGAGTTTTTGAGTGAGAGTGAAGTAGGCTTCTTCATTGAGCCATCTGTAGCTGTGCTCCTCTAACTCATCTCTTAGCCACTGCATGCCCATACGGCCTGCTAATGGTGCGTAAATATCCATTGTTTCTTCGGATATACGTTTTCTTGTAGCTGGTTTAACATATTCGAGGGTTCTCATATTGTGCAGGCGGTCTGCCATTTTAATGAGAAGAACCCGTACATCAGACGAAATTGCAATTAGAAGTTTGCGGAAGTTTTCAGCCTGCTCTGCTTTTTTCGTAATGAGATTGAGCTTGCCAAGTTTGGTCACCCCCTCAACTAGTGCGCCGACATCTTCACCAAAGAGTTTGTCGATCTCTTCTCTTGTAGCCGGGGTATCTTCAATAGTGTCATGCAACAGCGCGGCTATGACTGTGTCTTCATCTAGTTTGAGGTCAGCCAAAATTTCAGCAACTTCGAGAGGGTGAGAAATATAGGGCTCACCTGACGCACGTTTTTGGCTACCGTGAGATTTCTTTGCAAATTGAAAGGCAAGTTCTAAGCGCTCTTTATTCACATTAGGGCTGTAGGTGCTTACCTGATCGACAAGAGCAGTGTCATTCATTTTGTTTTGTTCTAATCCAAAGAGTTATTCAGACATTATTCCTATTTAATAGTCTACGTAAAGCGCGCGCATTTAGCTAGGAAAATGGCGTTGTTTCGCTCAAAAAAAAACCCCCACATAGAAGTGGAGGTTTTTGAGATTTATAGTGCTTAACACTTATCTATTGCGCGATCCACCTGTTTCAGCTGGTGGCAAGCTTTCAAGACCACGTAGAAGTTCTTCTTCTGTCATGGTGTCGATATTAGTGTCCATACCTTGATCATCTTGACCAATGATAATTGGAGAGCGCGTTTCAGTTGAAATCACTGGGGCTGCTTCAGCTTCAGGCTCATCCACCTCAACATATTTTTGCATTGAGTGGATCAAATCTTCTTTCATGTCTTCAGGTGAAATTGTTTCTGATGCAATTTCCCTTAAAGCTACAACAGGATTTTTATCATTATCGCGTTCAATTGTAATTGGTGCGCCTGATGAGATTGACCGTGCGCGATGGCCAGCTAGTAATACCAAGTCAAATCTGTTTGGTACTTTGTCAACGCAATCTTCAACCGTTACACGTGCCATTTAAAAAACCTTTTTCATAAAATTGAAGTTTCTAGCTCATAAGTTTAACAGGCTAGATTTCATATCTTTTTCATACACTGCATTTTCTGATATTTTAAACTACAAAAGGCTCGCTCCTGCCTTGACTTCTCAAAACTGGGCAAACCAAATGATAAATTTAAAATGACAATTAGTTATTTTCTCACAAATCTAGCGACATATCAAGCTTTTCTAGCGATTTCACCTCTAAAGGTGAGCAATATTGCTTTAATAGAATATCTGGTGTTTTACCCAAAACAGGATGTCTCCAATCTTCCGCCACTTCTTTTAATGGCACCAAAACAAATACTCTTTTATGCATTTCTTTGTGTGGAAGGCTTAGTAATGAGGTTTTTGCAGAACCATAGCGTTTTAAACCCGCTTTATTTTTCTTTAATTTTGGCCAATTTATTATGTTTGATTTGAAATCAATTATGTCAATATCTAACGGCCTTGGCCCCCAAAAAAGACTTCCGGAGCGACCCGCATCACTTTCTAGTTGCTTTATAGCTTTTAACAACTTATTAGGGTGAAGTGTGCAATTACATAAAGCTACTAAGTTATAAAAATCTGGTTGATAAGGAGCGCCAACGGCTCTTGATGAATAAATGGATGATATTTTTAAAAACTCTACCTGCATTTCTTTTAATTCTTTTATTGCAGAAGTTATAGAATTTATAGGCTCCCCATATTTACCACATATATTTGCACCAAAGCCCAATATTACATATGACATAAATAAAACTCGTATAATAAACAAAAGATTAAATATTTTTTATTTACAAATCTGTAAAATCAATTCTAATTGGCTTAGATTTCCTGATTAAGTCACATTTTAATCTGATAACTGCCATTCTATACAACCAGGGCTCAATACAAATAAGGACTCTTTACAAATAAGGAGATATGGCCAATGAAATTTTATCCAGCAGAACGTACCGCCCTTTTTGTAGATGGCTCAAATTTATATGCAACTGCTAAAGCTCTTTCTTTTGAAATTGATTATAGCCGCTTGCTTTATTTATTTCGTTCTCGCTGTCAATTGGTTAGAGCTCTTTATTACACGGCTATCGCTGAAGAACAGGAATATTCTTCTGTTCGCCCCCTTGTTGATTGGCTTGATTATAATGGTTACACGGTCATTACAAAACCCATTAAAGAATATGGTGACAATGGTGGTCGGCGTAAGGTCAAGGGCAATATGGATATTGAACTTGCCGTTGACGCCATGGAACTGGCTGAATATTTAGATCATATCATTCTTTTTACAGGCGATGGTGACTTTCGCTCGCTCGTTGAAGCGCTACAACATAAAGGCAAGCGCGTGAGTGTTGTTTCAACACTGGAAACACAACCACCAATGATTGCAGATGAATTACGCCGTCAATCTGATCAATTTATCGAACTCTCTGTTCTTGAATCTCAAATTTGCCGCACAGAAAAAACAGACATTGAACCTGAATGGGAAGCCCCCTTGCAAGATATCAATGAAAGTTTAAACTATGATAATGACTAAGCTCACCTAAAGCATTATGATGCTATCTTCATTGTTTCATGGCTTTGAAGAGACCTTAGGTTTTGGGCCTTTTTATCATGGATTTTAAAATTGACTGATCATACCATTGCTGAACCTCAGGCCGATTGCTCTCTTTGTCCGCGGCTCACTTCCTTTCGCCATGAGAATCAGGACCTTTATCCGCACATGTTTAATGGGGCTGTTCCCTCTTTTGGACCGGAGAACGCCTCACTTTTAATTGTTGGATTGGCCCCTGGTTTAAAAGGAGCCAACCAGACAGGGCGCCCCTTTACTGGCGATTATGCGGGTGATTTGCTTTATGCCACTTTGTTAAAATATGGCTTTGCTACGGGTGACTATCTTGCTCATGCTGATGATGGGTTAGAACTTAAAAACGCCATGATTACCAATGCGGTTCGCTGTGTTCCTCCGCAAAACAAGCCGATTGGTGCAGAGATTAAAACTTGCCGGACTTTTTTGAAAAACCGCCTTGAGCAATTACCAAATCTCAAATTACTCATAGTACTTGGCCGGATTGCGCATGAAAGTGTGGTTGCAACAGTTGGCGGCAAACAAAAAGATTATAAATTTGCTCATGGGGCTCTGCACGAACTGCCGACAGGGCATCAGATGTTAGATAGCTACCATTGCTCTCGTTACAACACCAACACGGGGCGTTTAACAACCGAGATGTTTGAAGATATTTTTGAAAAAGCTTTAGAGCATTTATCAAATCAATAGGTATTTCTTTAGCTATCACTTTTTGAATTTTCGGTTCTTAACCGCGATCTCTTAATAGTCTTGTTTTTTGCCTATTCCAATCGCGATCTTTTTGGGTTTGGCGTTTATCGTGTAGCTTTTTACCCTTGGCTAAAGCAATTTGCAGTTTTGCGATGCCACGCTCATTAAAGTACAGCTTTAATGGCACCATTGTGAGCCCATCTCTATTGATAGACCCAATAAGCTTTTTTATCTCTCGGGCATGGAGCAATAATTTGCGAGGGCGGCGTGTTTCATGATTAAACCGCCCTGCTTGCAAATATTCAGGTATATAACCATTGATTAGAAAAATCTCACCGCCTTCGTCACTTGCATAACTATCTGCGATGTTGGCTTTTCCTGTTCTTAGAGATTTGACTTCTGTGCCTTCAAGCATAATGCCGGCTTCGAAGGTTTCAATAATCTCATAATCAAAGCGCGCCCGCCGGTTTTCAGCAATCGATCGATGATCTGATGATGATTTTTTCTTCTTCGAAGCCATTTTATTGCTCTTTACTCTTTAAACTACTGGCTAACTCTTACAAAAGGCCAGCTTTAGTTAAAGCTGCATCAACAACTTTACAAGCACCTTCACTCATAGGCACCAACGGCATGCGCACATCAGTAGGAGCTAACCCTAATTTTGAAAGTGCATATTTTGTTGGCACCGGATTTGATTCTACAAACAAGGCTTGATGTAGAGGCATTAAACGGTCTTGTATGTCCAGTGCTCTTTTATAATCACCAGCTAATGTTGCTTCTTGAAATTCAGCACATAATTGCGGGGCGACGTTTGAGGTTACTGAAATGCAGCCAACACCACCATGTGCATTAAACCCAAGCGCAGTGGCATCTTCTCCAGATAGTTGAATGAAGCTTTCACCCATGGCAGCGCGCTGTTCAGAAACACGAGCAAGGTTGCCAGTTGCATCCTTCACACCAACAATATTTGGTAATCCAAACAGTTCTTTCATGGTCTCAACGGACATATCAACTACTGAGCGGCCAGGGATGTTGTAGATGAATATTGGAATATTCACGGCATCATTAATCGCTTTGTAGTGCTGATAAAGACCTTCTTGCGTTGGTTTATTATAATAAGGGGTGACAACAAGCACAGCCTCGGCGCCCGCTTTTTCTGCATGTTTAGCTAAGTCGACAGCTTCTATTGTACTGTTTGAACCGGCACCAGCGATGACAAAAGGTTTATCACCATTATTGTTCTTGCCCTTGTTGCCCTTGGCAACTTCAATACAAAGTTCAACAACCCGTTTGTGCTCTTCATGAGAAAGGGTTGGGCTTTCGCCTGTTGTGCCAACGGGCACTAATCCATGCGTACCATTATCTATTTGACGCTGGACCAGTGCTTGAAAACACGCTTCATCAACTTTTCCATCGCGAAAAGGCGTGATGAGCGCAGTAATCGACCCACGAAACATGATTTTTCTCTTTTCTTAAAGTTATTTGCCTCACCTCAGATGAGGTGGTTCCAAACCATAGACACTGATTTTAACAAGAGCAAGCATCTTACCATCCTGATCCCATTTAAAATCTTAATAGTTGGTATTTTTTGGGCTTCAGATACCCACAAAGCATCCGCCATATTAGCTTCAGTTGCCTAGCAACAACCGCATATGTGCTTCAGATGCACTCTTTTAGTGGCTCCTTCAGGTTGCCCACAAGCAACCGGAGCTATTAGTTGCTCCTTCAGGTTGGATTTTTTGTGCTTCGGATGCCCACACAGCATCCGCAAAGAGCAAACGGAGCTATTTAATGACTTCTTTAGATTGACTTTTATGGGGCTATGCAAGTGAATAATTTTTAGGCAAAATGTGGAATTTAACCATAATTGCATGAAAACGCCTTAATCACAGGGCAAATAACAGATTCAATTGCGGCAAAAATAGAGCTTTTTTCACAATGCATGGAGACCTTATTGATAATGGTTTCCTTTTAAAAGTTTTACAGGTTTTTCTTTTACAGAGGTTTTAGGGTTCATATGCTTAGATTTTTTTCAATTTCTTTTTTAGCTTTCACTCTAATTTCTTCTTCTTTCATCACAAGCAATTTTACTGAAGCTTTGGCTGCTGTTCCCTTGCCAGTTAAAAAATCTTCAACTGGCAAAGCTTCAAACATCAAGCTTGCTAAGACGAGCAAAGAGAAGGCAAAAGAAAAAGTAAAACCGAAAGGCCCTTATAAACTATCTTTGAATGATGAGCTTTCTGCTCTTAATAATTTAGAGCTTTCTCATGATGATAAGACAAATTTGAATAAAGCTATCAAAGCGATATTCAAAAATAAAAAAGAAACTGCCGATAAGTTGATTGCTAAGATTAGCAACACAACAGCCAAAAAACTTGCCAAGTGGTATGCCTATCGAAACAGAAAGATTATTCATGATTATTCAGAATTAACTGAATTCATTAAAAATAATCCGTCCTGGCCTAGTCGCTCTCGCTTGGTAAGTAAGATTGAAGCCCGCCTTTTTAAAGGTGCTTTGCCTGCAAAAGAAGCGCATGATTATTTCACCAAACATAAACCGAAAAGTTTGGCTGGGAAATGCGCTCACGCTGAAGCTCTATTTCATTTAGGTAAAAAAGAAGAAGCGACCTCTCTTATTAGAGCCGCTTGGCAGGACCCACGTTTGCCTGATTATCTTGCAAAATTCATTTTAAGCAAATTCCCTCTGATGCTGCGGCCAGAAGATCATAAGATCCGTGTTGATCGTCTTTTATATGCCAGTAGAAAGGCGCGTGCGAATGCTGCTATTCGCACTGCTAAAAAGGTTGGCGCGCAAGAAGAAGCGGCTGCTCGCTTTCGTGCTGCCGTGGTGAAACGACAGTTTCGCCATGCGAGAAAACTTTTCTCAAAACTAGATGATAAAACAAAAGCTTGGCCTGGCGTTCATTTGTCACGCATTGAACTTGCGAGGCGCAGTAAAAAATATGATCACGCGAACAAACTCATGTTATCAGCTAATTACAAAGCTGAAGATATTCGCAATAAAGATAAGTGGTGGACTGAGCGCCGCCGGCTCACTCGCCAAGCGATTAGCGAAAACAAATATGAAACGGCTTATAAGATCGCAAGTGGCCACAAAGGACCTTCTGTAAACAAATATAATGAAGCGGAATTTTTAAGTGGGTGGTTGGCACTGCAATTTTTAAAGAAGCCTAAGGTGGCAGAAAAACATTTTGAGAATTTCAAACAAGCTGCCGATGGTCCACGTACACGATCCAAATCTGCTTATTGGATGGGGCGCACTCAACAAAAACTCAATAATAAGAAAAAAGCCGAAGAGAATTTTAAGCAAAGCGCAAAGATGCAAAACACTTATTATGGGCAACTTTCAGCTCATGCTTTGGGTGAAAAGAATAAGAGCATAAAAATCCCGGGGCTTACTAAAATCAATAGTGATATCGCTCAGCGGTTTACATCTCGTGAAGAAGTCAAAGCTGTTGCCCTTGCCCATTTGGCAGGAGAGCGTTCAATTGCTCGAATTTTCTTCTCGCATCTGCGCTATCAATTTACGGAGCCAAGCGAGCTTACATTGCTTGCTAAATTAGCAGCTGATCTTGGGTTTAATCAAAGTGCTGTGAGAATTGGTAAAACAGCACTTTCTCAAGGTGTGCCAATTACTCATTATGCCTACCCCACGCAGTTCATGCCAAGCTTCACGCCATTGCGCTCTATTCCTGAGCAAGCGCTCATTTATTCTATTGCCCGCCAGGAAAGTGAGTTTAATTATAAAATTCGCAGCCATGCTGGAGCGCGCGGGCTTTTACAAGTCATGCCGAATACGCTAAAGCATGTGGCGCGCAAATATAAAATTAAACGCCAAGTTGCCTGGCTTACTCAAAAGCCTGCTTATAACGCGAAAATTGGTAGTGCTTATATTGGTGATAGACATGATGAGTTTGGCGGATCTTATATTATGACATTTGCTGGATTTAATGCGGGGCCTGGCCGTGTTCGACAATGGGTGAAGAAGTTTGGTGACCCTCGCTCTAAAAATATTGACCCCATAGATTGGGTTGAGCGCATACCATTTAAAGAAACCCGCAATTATGTTCAAAAAGTTTTAGCAAATGTGCAAGTTTACCGCGCACGTCTTTCAAGTGGTGAAGGGGAAATTAAGACATATCAAGATTTGCATCGCGGGCGTTTTTAACATTTTAATGCCCGATATCTCATTGCTGCCATTTCACTTGAGATTGAGATGGCTTTATTAAGTTTCGAGGCCGAAACACTAGGCTGATGGTTTGCTTGTTTATTGATTTCAGACTTCAATTGAGCGCTCACTTCATTACCTGTTTCATTACTCATTTAATTACTCACAAGACGTTTTTAACCTTTTTCTCAAAAGTCTTTACCGCTTTTCTCTTTTAAGGTACTTCTTTTTAAAGTTCTGATATTTTTACAGGCAATTGAATGGCACAGGCTGAGACTTACTATCATCAAAATTGGGAAGATATTTATTTTACTGGTTATGATGGCATTCGTTTATATGCGCGCCATTATCATGGTGATCGCACAAAGCGTCCGCTTCTCTGCCTTGGGGACATTTGCCAAAACAGCCGCAATTTTGAACCTTTAGCACAAGCTCTTTCCAGTGATAAATTAGGCAATCGCCCTGTATTTACCCTGGATTATCGAGGGCGTGGTTTTTCTGAAAATGACCCCAACTGGAAAAATTACACACCGCTCATTGAAATGGGCGATGTTGTTAATTTCATGAGTTTAAAGCGCATTCATCAACCAACCATTTTAGGCTCTGGGTGGGGAGGGGTTATCACTATGATGTTAGCTACCTTGCACCGCACCATGCTTGGCCCCGTTATTCTCAATGATACAGGGCCTAAATTAGAAACAAATGGTTTAATTCGCTTGCATGCGTTCATTGGTCGCCTGCCGCTCCCTACGAGTTGGAGAAAAGCTGCTGAGCTTTTAAAAGATCTTTATGGCACCAGCTTTACTGATCTGACCGAAGATGACTGGATGCGCCTGGCTTATCAAAATTTTAATGAAAAAGATGGCAAACCTGCGCCAGCTTATGATCCGGCACTTCAAAAGGCACTCATGATGCTTGATGTCACCAAAGGCGCCCCTATTATGTGGGATCAATATTTGGCTTTGAGCCATGTGCCTGTTCTTGCCATTCGGGGTGAAAATACGGAAGTTTTGAGTAAGGAAACGTTCGAACAGATGTTTGATCGCCACCCTAATTGCCAAATGTTTACAGTGGCCAATGAAGGGCACCCTCCACTTCTCGATGATGACCTATCTATTGAGCGTATACGGCTTTTTTTAGAACGCTGTGACGCGCAAGATGAGCACCTTTATGACTGACTTTTTATTGTCTTTTAAGGTCTGAAAAAAAGCCATACTAGAAATCTTCTAGTATGGCTTTTTTATTTTAATTCAGCGGTATTAAATTTTATGACTCGTCATAAAGTTTAGAAAAATCTGTATGGCCGCCATCTTTTAAGACTTTTGCTTGTACAACCCAATATTGACGCTCCACTCGACCTGATGTGCCAAGCAAATCATTAACGCGGTCCATATCAGCTTGTTGCCATTCTGCTATTTGCGCATAGGTTGTCACGCCCATTGATTTTAAGCTATCGGCAGCTTCATCATCAATACCACGAATTCTTTTCAGGTCATCAGCTTCACCGCTTGCTTCCCCGCCAGGGATATTAATATCGCCAGATGATATGAGAGCCGATGCTGTTGTGACCCAGCTTTCAGCTCTTTCAGTTGATGAAAGATCCAACAAATCTGACGCCCACTTTACATCAGCACCGGACCAATTGGCGATTTGTGACAATTCAGTTATGCCATTGTTGGAAAGCAAGGTTTTTTCATGTTCATTTAAATCTGAGATTTTATCTAGCTCAGCAAGGCGAGCGACAAGAGCTGAGGCTGAAAATACTCCGCCAGCTACTGCTTCGCTTGTGCTTTCTTCTTGCTGTTTATCAAGTGCTTCTTGTGCAAGACCGCGCCAACCTTCTTCGATGATTTTTTCGCGGCGTAATTCAAGCTGCTCACTAATTTCTGCTATTTTTTCATCTGACCAGCCAGCAATTTGAGAAAGTTTATAAACGCCGAGTAAATTCAGTTTCTTTTCCAACCCTGTTGAAATGAACCTAATTTGGCTAAGGTCATCACTATCTACAGGGCGAACAAATCCTTGTTCTTGCAATTCTGTTGAAACGGTTTCTTCTAGAGAGACTTCTTCTTGCAGAGAGACTTCTTCTTGCAGAGATACTTCATCAATTGAAGGCTGTTCCTCAATCTGTGCCTCTTCTTCAAGCTTTGCCTCGTCGTCACCAACAGTTTCAGTGACAATCTCTTCGGCACTCGCAATTTCAGCTTCAGAAACTTCAACTTCAGTGATTTCCGCTGTTGTGGTTTCTTCTATTGTATCCGTTTGTGAGTGCTCTGGTGATTTTATCTTCCTCTCACCTTGATAACGGTTTCGCCATTCTTCATCACGTTCAGCTCGTTCTTTTTCACCAAACAGACGACGGTTTTCTCTTGGTTCGCGCTCTGATCTAGGCTCGCGATCTTCCCTTGGCTCACGCTCGCCTCTTGGTTCACGATCCTCTCTTGGCTCACGTTCGCCTCTCGGTTCGCGATCCTCTCTCGGTTCACGATCTTCTCTTGGCTCGCGCTCGCCTCTCTGTTCACGATCTTCTCTTGGCTCGCGATCTTCTCTTGGCTCGCGCTCGGCTCTTCCTTCATCATTTTCAGCAAAAGCTTCACTTGCCTCTTTAACTGCTGCTCCTGCTAAGCCAGCGGCAGCTAATCCTGCTAATGATGAATTATCTTGAGTTTCAGTCTCAGAACTTTCTTGCTCAGAACTTTCGATCTCTACGCTTTCTGAGCTTGAGCTTTCTGCTTCACTTTCTTGCTCAATGACTTTTGTGACATCTTCTTGAGGAATTTCTTCATCAGTCACGATTTCTTCCAGTGAGGTCTCTTCAATTGAGGCCTCCTCAAGAGACGTCTGCTCAACAGACGCTTCTTCTACCACGGCTGTTTGAACATCAGTCTCTGACGGTTGAACTAGTGATTGAGCGTAGGCAGTTAGTTGCCCTGTTGATAAAATTTTGGCCTGTTCAATCCAGACTTGTTCGTTCAAGGTGCTGTAGAAGTTAAACTTATCTCTTAGAAAATTAACTTCTCTCTCAGTCAGAGCCGTAATTTGATCAAACTGACGCAAGCCAATTTCTTTCAATTGGGCTTCCATTTCAGCATCAATTCCTTTGATAAGCTGAAGGTTATCTCCAACACCGTCTGCAGTAAAAACAACATCGCTATAATCTGCGGTTTGCTCTGTATAGTCCCAAACAGGAGCACCGGTCTGCTCCTCGGCTTTTTCTTCTTCATCTTCTTTAACAGTAACCGCTGCAACACCCGCCACAGCTGCGGCTGCGGCACCTGCTATATCTGAGAGATCAACACCAGTTTCTTCACTTGTTTGCTCAACAGTGGCTTCAACAATAGAAGATGTATCCTCAGAGGCTTCCGCAATGCTTGTTTCAACTTGCTCTGCAACCTCTTCGTGGACTTCGGTTACTGTCTCTTCTTGAGTTTCTACAACTTGAGTTTCTTCAACAATCGGAGTTTCTTCAGTCGCTAATTCAGCATATTCAGGTTCACTGCTTTCTTGTTCAGTGCTTTCATGACTTTCAACGATCTCTTGAGCCTCGTTGATTTCTTGACTTTCATTTCTTGTCACTTCAATTTCTGACAAGTCTTCTTCAAGCTGCTGCTCACCTTCAAGTGGAGCCGCGACTGATAAATCTTCATTATCATCAGTTTCACTTACTTCTTCTTCAGTGGCTCTTGAAACCTCTACAGTTTCATCAATTGTTTCAGCTGTTTCAGTGCTTTCTTCTACCCATTCTTTTGAGGCGTCAGCTTCTAACTCGTCATGAGTTACCTGGACTGTGTCTTCACTAAAAGTCGTTTTATCTCCTGTGTCCGTTAGGGCTACACCCGATGCCACGGCGCCAGCTGCCAATGCAGCCGCAGCCTCATCAAAGCTTTGATCTTGAACGTCTTTAGAGGAAGATTTTCTTTCACCGCAGACTTTTTCATGAGCTTTTACGCCGAAGAAATAAGCCTTCAAACTGCGTGCCACTCCGCCAATAGCAGCTCCGAGTAAAAAGAACAAAACCATCAGGCCAAGAACAAATAAAATTAGTGCGATTTCTTCCATCAAACTATCCCTACAAAAAACTGGCCCAAAAAACACTTGGTCCAACAATAAACTGGATATGCCCCAAGCATGTTATTTATCCAGCATTGCGCCCCTTTTATACTCAACTATACTCAACTCTTAAAAATGAACTTTCATCTATTTTCTAACTTTAAGTTAGATTTTAGACTGTTCAAAAAGCTTGAACCTATTCACCTAGCTCTATTGACTAGAGCTGTTCATCCATAACTTTTCTTAAATTTTCTCAAAGCCAAACCAGCCAACGATTAATCCTAAGATTAAGGCGAAAGCCATATAAGGTAACAAAGATACGATCAAATAACTCATTGCTAATTACTCCATAATCGAGTGTTTTAAGCTATCTCTCATTTTGAGAGAAAATTATGTTCTGTTTTATCAAGCAACATCTAGTTTTCAAATACCACAAACTCAATACGGCGATTTAATGCTTTGCCTGCAGATGTGTTATTCGTGGCTACAGGCTTTTTCTCTCCAAAACCTTTTGTGTCTAAGCGGCCTCTTGGAATACCTAATTTGATTAGGTGGTTTACAACCGATTGAGCCCGTCGTTTGCTAAGTTCTAAATTATAGACATCTGAGCCGTCTTTATCTGTGTGCCCCTCCACACGAATAACCGTATTGGTGCAACGGTCTGCCACCGTGTGAACTTTTGACAAGATGTCATAACTATTTGATGTGATTACTGAGCTGTTAACACTGAATCGAATGGCGTTACCGCGGACCAAAGAATTCATCAGGAGTTGACATTCTTTTGCGTTAACTGCGCCGCTTTCTTTATGCATTTCCACCAAACGTTTTTTTGCTTCTGATGGGGTGAGCCATTTTTTTCTTTTCTCAAGCTCTTCTTTGCTTGTGATATTTTTAGCCGCTTCGGCTTCGGCTTTAAGTTTGGCAGCTTCGGCTTCTTTTTCAGCCTTTTCAGCTATGGCCTTAGCCTCAGCTGCAGCTTTAGCTTCTTCAGCAGCTTTCTCTGCGGCCAAGCGATCAGCCTCTTCTTTGGCCTTTTTTGCTTCTTCAGCTTTTTTTAAGCTGTCATCATATTTTACTCCATTAACCCAACTGAAATTTTCTGCGAGCCCATCTGGTTTTTGATCAAGCGTATTTGCGAACGCCTCATCTGTTGTATCGCCTGTCACTGTTAACTGATTATCGCTCACTAACAATTGTGCATTATTCAATGATTTCAGAAACTTGGCTCCCACTAAAACTGAAGACAAGAAATTCTCAGGAGCGCCGCGCGCTAGGGTGAGTTGATCATTGATTTGGCTGTTCGGTAATTCTGATTTGACTAGTTTTAAAATTTCTTCTCTTTGGCTTTCACTGGCAACAACACCCGTTAACGAAATTGTGTTGCCCGTCACATCAATACGGTGCTCAAAAGGTTCCGCCAATGGTAATTTGGGTTCTTTTACCTTGATGTTATCAGTAACTTTGTAACCTGTTGGGTAGGCAGAGCGAACCGTTTTGCGGATAGCTTGAGCTTGCTCCTTTGTTGCGGCCAGCCCTTCAACTTTTACGTTTAATTTATTTAAAGAGATGTTGCCTTCTTCTAGCTTTGAAAGTTCCGCTAAAGATAATAGAACAGCCTTATCCCATCCCTTTGGTGCGCCTGAGCCCAACTCCAAATTGTTTTTAATTGCTATATTAGGGAAATAGGTTTTTGCAGATGTGACAACCTTTGCAATTTCAGTAGCATTAGACATGATGCCATTTAGAACTAGTCTCTCGGATGAAAAGACAGATGAAAAATTATATTTTTCGACAAATGGCGCTTCTATGTTGATTTGTCCCGCCGTCATTTTTAAAGGCAACGTAGCAGCAAGTGTTTCGTTTAGAGTGTTATAAGCACCTGTATCTAGAGCTGCACCAGACAAGTCTAATTTTTTGTCTGTTAAAATAAAATGCCCTTTTTTCATTTTTGCGAGTTGACCCAAGGCATAGCTTACTTGGCCAAACCAACTTTTATCGTCTGGAGCCCCGCGAGCAATTTCTAATTTATCAACTAAGCTGACATTTGGGAATTGTGCCTTTGCAACGCCAATAACTGATTGTCTGATTTTATCTGACGGAACATAGCCCTCTAGAACAAGCTTTTCCTTACCGTGGAAAGTGCGGAAAACGTATGGCTTGATGATTTTAGAAAGTGAAAGCTGGTCTGCAACAGAGCGAACGCCCCAAACGCTGCGAACAACTTTCATTGCTTTTAATCTTGCTTCTTCACTAGGTGCTTCACCTTTGATTGTGCCTTCAAGCCCTTTGAAAGCTGGTTTGGCCCACATAATTCCAGCTGAATTCAAAGCTTCTATCGAACGCTTTTCAAGATCTTTCTCGATTGTATCTTTTGTTAAAAATCCAACAAATAGTCCAAAGAGAATTAGGGGAAAAAGGCCCATCAACCAACAACGGAGTCTCAGTCTAAGCTGCATAAATAAAAGCTCCCAACACTAACGCTTCTGCTTGAATGTTCATTTTCCGCCTTCACACCTGCATGTTATGTGCTGATCTATTAACGGTTTAAATGTTCATTCTTTGCTTGCGACTAATCAATACCTAAACTTCAAGAGATATTTCTATAGGGTCAGTCGACAAAAGTCTTTCTTGCCCTTTATAGAATCCACATCTCTAATAAAATTATCTCACCTATCTGAGTTTTTCGTCACTCAAATCAGTCAATTTCTTTCTTTTTCTCTTTCAATTTGATGTTTTCTTCAAAATTTACTCATCAAAATGAAAGAGAAAAATTTATCCCAGTCTTTGTTAACACTCAAAATTTGGGCCAAATTTGATATTGAGGCGATTTATTCCCAGTTTACAACAAGTATGTTTCTTGTTGAGTAAAATCATTTCTCCATAAATGATAGTTAGCCTCCTAGTTCCCTCATGATTTTGAAAGAAGGCTTTCCTTACCCAAACATCTATTTTGCGAAAGATACACTATAATTGTAACAAGATAGGAACAACTAAACCCAAATCCCCTCAGACAAATTTCCAATCCTACGTATTAATGCGCTGACTTTTTAAACGAAGGAAAAAAATTAACGCGGCCTCACTATATCCAACAGATTACTACATTCCAAGGCCTTATTCTTTTGCTTACGTCCTTGATGGCTCGAAATTGTGCAGATTTTTTGCATTAGAAACATAGCGGATACAATTTTGAGGAAATTTTAGTCACTCAGTTTAGAGTTCATCTAATAAAGACATACTAAAATGATTATTCAATCTCACTTGACCTTATGAAATAAGCAAAAACTTTCTTAAAAAGCTTGTCTCTCATATATTAGGGGCTCATTACTTACAAAAGAGCTGCACAGCTAATCGCATAGCAAATTTTATTTCATGAGTGCAGAAAAAGCTGCGCAAACGGGCAGGTTTGTTTTGGCCTGTGAATAAGGCTGAAAGGGGAGAGTATTTATAGCTCTTAGTGGATTTATTTAACCTAGCAAATTCTCGGCAATTGATCACCTACGAGCATATCAACAATGCGCTTTCCACCAAAAGAAGACTGCATGATCACACGACCACTCGTGCCTTCTACAGCTTCTCCAATAATCGCTGCTTCTTTACCAGCTTCTAAGTTCTTCATGGCTGCGAGCGCATCGTCAGCCTGTTCAGCGGGAACAAAGGCGACTAAGGTTCCTTCATTTGCTAAATATAGTGGGTCTAGACCGAGAATTTCACAAAAGCCACGCACTTCTTTTCTCAAAGGGATATCATCTTCATTAAGTAAAACACCAACGCCTGCGGTTTCAGCGATTTCATTTACTGCACTTGCTAGGCCACCTCTTGTGGCATCTCTTATAGAACTCGTGCCTGGTGCTGCTTTTAAGAAGTTTTCGATTAATTCATAAAGCGGTTTGCAGTCACTTAGCACTGGGCTTGTTAAAGACATATCACCTCGTGCATTTAAAATCGCTGCGCCGTGATCTCCAAGGACACCATTTACCAAGAGTTTATCACCCGGCTTCACTTTTTTAGCGCCAATGTCAGTTCCTTTAGGAATGACACCGACACCAGCTGTATTGATGAATAATTTATCACATGCACCTTTATCAACCACTTTGGTGTCACCTGTCACAATTGAAACACCGGATAAATCTGCTGCTTCTCGCATTGATGAAACAACTTTTCTAAGTGTGTCTATCTCCAAGCCTTCTTCAATGATCATTGAACATGTGAGATAGAGTGGTTTGGCTCCGCCAACGGCTAAGTCATTCACAGTGCCAAAGATGGCGAGTTTGCCGATATCGCCACCAGGGAAAAACAAAGGATCAACCACAAAACTATCTGTTGTAAAAGCTAATCTATCGCCTTCAGCTTGTAGTGCCCTTAAATCTATGCGGGCTTGATCTTCCATTTCCCCCATTGCAGGGTTATCAAAGCTTTTGATGAAAACATCATCGATGAGATCACGCATAGCTTTGCCGCCTGAGCCGTGAGCCATTGTGATTTTGTCAGCCTTTAATGCGCCGCCTCTTCTAAAAGGTGTTGCACCTGCTGTTTCTTCATTTTTATTTTTTAGCTCATTCATAGATTTTGCTCACTTATGTGTCATGCTCACTTATGCGTTTTGCTCTTTTTAATTTTTAAGAAGCTGTTTTTTCTGCCTCTGCCTTTTTGGCTTCCATTAGAGCCCCGCCATATTGATAATAAGCAGCACAGGCTCCTTCAGATGATACCATTAGTGAGCCGAGTGGTGTTTCTGGTGTGCATAATTCTCCAAAAACTTTACACTCCCAAGGTTTGATAACGCCTTTTAACACTTCTCCGCATTGGCATGATTTTGGATCTGCTATTTTTAAGGACGGTAAGTCGAATTTTTTCTCACTATCAAATTTGGCATATTCATCTCTGATTTTAACACCAGAATGATCGATTGAGCCTAACCCGCGCCACTCGAAGAACTCTCTTAATTCAAATACTTTCCCGATGGATTGAAGCGCGATATTGTTTCCATCATCCGGCACAATCCGATTATATTGATTTTCAATTTCATGACGGCCTTCCTTGATTTGTTTTAAGACCATCCAAATGGATTGCAAAACATCCAAGGGCTCAAATCCTGCAACAACAAGAGGGCGCTTATAATGATTAGCAATGAAATTATAAGGGCTATTGCCTATGACCATACTCACATGACCTGGGCCTAAGAATCCATCCAGTTTCAGATCAGGGCTATCTAGTATAGCTTTGATGGTTGGAATGATGGTGATGTGGTTACAAAAGAGAGAGAAATTTTCAACACTATCTGCTTCAGCTTGCAAAACAGTGAGCGCAGTTGATGGCATGGTTGTCTCGAACCCAAGCCCGAAGAAACTCACTTCTTTGTCAGGATTATTTTTAGCAAGCTCCAAAGCATCCAAGGGGGAATAAACCATGCGGATATCGCACCCTTCTGCTTTGGCTTGGAGTAAACTTTTTTTCGACCCTGGAACGCGCATGGCATCTCCAAAGGTTGTAAAAATCATATTGGGTGTTTCTGCAATGGCGATGCAATCATCAACACGTCCCATTGGCAGCACACAAACAGGGCACCCTGGGCCGTGCACCAGTTCGATGCAATCTGGGAGCATGGTTTCTATGCCGAATTTGAAAATAGAGTGTGTATGACCGCCGCAAACTTCCATAATTTGCAAGGGACGTTTTGAGGCTTTGGGGATCTCTAAAGTTAGGGCCTCGATTTGCTTTAGCAAGGTTTTGGCCATTTCCGGATCACGGAATTCATCTACATATTTCATTGTGGGCTCCCCTCCTTATATTCTTTAATTTTATCTTCGTTTTTTTTAATCGTTTCAAGCTGTGCTCAGTCCACCTCGGTCATCGGCTAGTAGGGTGTGTACCAGATCCCACAAGATGTGATAAATAATGAGGTGGCATTCTTGTATGCGGTGGATGGACTGGCTATTAATGGTTAGGCAGTGATCAAGACCGATTTCTTTCATGGCACCGCCTGACATGCCGGCAAACCCAATGGTTTTGATGCCCATTTCTTGTGCCTTTTCAAATGCGTTGACGAGATTATCTGAGTTGCCACTTGTTGAAAGACCGATTAAGCAATCACCTTTTCTCCCTTGAGAAATAACTTGGCGCGTATAGACATGGGCAAAGCCAATATCATTGCCAACGGCTGTCATCATGGTGATGTCTGATGTGAGATTGATGGCGGTGAGTGCTGGGCGGCCTGCTGTAATCGGGTGCTGAAATTCAACAGCTACATGGGCTGCATCACAGCTTGAGCCACCATTACCCATGGTTAAAAGGCGGCCATCGTTCCGGTAAACATCTGCTATGGTTTTTGCTGCATCGACCACATCTTGATCATGAGTTTTAAAAAATTCCTCGAGTACATTTGCGTGATCATCAGCTTTTAATTGAACTGACTTTAAAAGCGCCTCATTCATTTGGCCTGGGTCTTGTATTTTATCATGCAAAAATGGATAGAGACCGGATAAAGCTTCTTCATTATTTTCTGACATTTATTCCTCTTTCCATTTAGGCGGACCATTTAGACGGAGCGAGCTTTTATAAGGGGCTATCTTTTAAAGGTGATTTTAAGAGGAGCTTAAGTTCCAGTTGTGCGCATGGCTTCTAGCTCTTCTTCAACTTCACCTAATTTTTCAAGAATTTTGAGCGTTTCAGCGGCTTCATCTTCGTCAATTCTGCTCATTGCGAAACCAACATGCACCAAGACCCAATCTCCTATGCATTTTTCAATCGGCCGGTCGTCTGAGACTATACAAGCAACATTCACGTCTCTTTGAATGCCGGAGACATCAACAACTGCTAAATGACGAATTGGATCTTTTACACTGACGATTTGACCTGGAATTCCAAGGCACATAAAATTCTCCCCAACACTATGACGATGCCTCGTTATTGTTTAAATGGCCTCTTTATTTGAAGCCTGCAGTTTATGGCATCTCAGCAGATCTGTTTTTATTTATGAGCGTTTATTATTATAAAACATTACTTATTGGCTCATTTTAACACTTTAGATAAGGCAATTCACGTGCCACACTTACCTTCATTTATACAATTTCGAGCTTCTATTAGGTAAATGGCTATCAAAAGTGGAAATAAGACTACCACATCGTGAATGCGATAGACTATTTTTACACAAGTGAAGTCGTGTAAAACCTCCAGATCTGCATATAAACTTTACAGTTTCAACCAACTTTGAAAGGGTTTCTTCCATGAAAAGCGCTGATTTTACCGTTTCCTATGGTTTTTTTGTCTCTTCTTTAAGTTACTTGAAGCAGTTTTGTTGTTGTTTTTTCTTTGCCTTTTTCATCTCCAAGACGGCTTTAGCACAAGATATGATGAGCCATGTAGATTTAACCAGTGATGCCATGACCAAGGCAGAGCTGAGCCGTGAAGAGGTGATTAGCAGATTAAAAGAAGCTACCTCTCAAAATCGAGCGGCTGATTTATCAAACCTTTCATTAAACGGCTTAGACCTGAGCGGTCTTGATTTTTCTCATGCTAATTTTCGCGCTTCAAATATGAACCAAACAAACTTTTCGAAAAGTATTTTAAAAGGTGCCTGCCTTGATCAGGCATGGCTGTTAAAAGCTAATTTTTCAAATAGTGACTTATCGAATGCCAGTATATTCCAAGCACAGATGCTTGATGCGAATTTGGAAAACTCTAACCTTTCTGGTGCGACCATTGCAGCCAACCTTAGCCGCGCTAATATGAAGAATAGCAACTTGCGAGGTGCTAACTTGTCTGCTGATATGCGAAACCAGTCTATGGGATTAATTACTGGCAATCTCACATCTGCAAATTTAGAGAATGCTGACCTTAGTCATGCCAATTTGTCTCGTTCAATTCTCGAATTTGCAAATTTAAAAAAGGCTAAACTGATTGGTGTAAACGCTCGTGGGGCTCAATTTGATGGTGCTCATTTGGAGCAAACAGATATAAGCCAAGGGCAATTTGCTGATGCTGATATGGATAGCGCCACACTTATTAAATTAATTGGACAGGAAAGCAGTTCGTTAGATAAAGCTAAAAATGTTGGGAAAATTGTAAAATAAGCGTCATTCCTTTAAAGCTATGGTACTATCCGCTCTTCAACATAGGTAAATTTGGGTGAGCTCTTTCATGTCATTTAAGCCTACTTTGACAAGACGTGATTTTTTAAAATCTACTTCAACTGTTATTGGCTCGCTTTGCACACTCTCTGCTGCTTCCCAAGTTTCACCTTTAATAGCGAAACCGGCAGAACTTACACCATCACTTATGGCGAAAGCGATTAGCGTTCATATTCCCCTTTGGCATCAAGGGCAGTTGGACTCTCATAAATTTTGGAATGAAGTCTTTCAAGATTTATCAGC
>JAEPQF010000056.1:20966-21228 GCA_017640685.1 Hyphomicrobiales bacterium | reverse complement strand
AGTTCACCGCATTCTGGCGATGTTTTAAGCTGAGCATGCTCCGCCAGAAATTTCGGAAATAAATACCCCATGGACATGAGGTCAGTCTCCTCAGACTGATGAGTTTCGTAAAGCTCTCTAACGCAAGTTTCAAAATCTTCATGGCCCATAAAGGCAAATGTTTTTGGAAAATCATTTTCCAAAATTTCTAGTAATCGTGCTTCATTTGGTTGCTGAGCAGCATGTGACGAAAGGGGAGCTACTATTTCGGGCATGTTAGCAA
>JAEPQF010000056.1:0-20956 GCA_017640685.1 Hyphomicrobiales bacterium | reverse complement strand
ATATCATCCAGCTCAGTTGTCTCCTGCGCTAGAAGTGAATGATGATCTCCGTTTTGAATATTTCTTTCTGTGCTCATAGAATAGGGGAGTAATTGTTAGCTTTTTTAAGAGTTAAGATTTAAGTGGCAACAGTTGGAGATGTACATAAAATCAAGAGTTAAACCTCTGAGCTTAGAAATTGCTTTTAGCAATTGCATACAGCCCTTCAGGAAACATCATCTTCATCCGCTGCCATAAACATATGCTGAAAAATGAATACTGGAAAATGAACTCTACTTCACAAAAAGGTGAAATCAGATCAATCGTCATTAGGAAAAACACCGTTTTTTCATATGTTTAAATTTGTGGGAATATCAAAAAATTTAAACATATGAGAACTTGCTTTTTACAGGCATTCGCCATTTACTAAAGAAAGCACTTACTAAGTAAGCACTGTCACTCAAGGAACGAACTGAATTTTGATGAGTTACTTATGGCACTCCATCTAATTAAAATGGCCGCAGGCATTTCGAGTTTACAAGAACTTGAAGAGCGTCAAACCTATCTGCGCACAGGCGGAAGTGAGAGGGCGCGCTTAAAAAAAGAAAATTTAAGAGAGCTCATCCATGTCACACGTTTCTTCCCCAAACGGGCCGACGAAATTTTAAACAAAGATAATAGTCCACCAGGCTCACTTTATTGGGTGTTTCAAAAACGCATTCAAGCCAGACAAAAAATCGCTGAATTCAGAGAAATGCCATCTGAAGGAGGAGCGAGTAAATGCGGTATAGTCTTAGAAGGCCCGTTAGTGCCAGTTGAAATGATGCCGAGAAAAGCCTTTCAAGGATGGCGTTATTTAACTAAAGATGACGCTCCAAAGGATCTAAATGAAAGAGCTTTTGAAAGAGAAAAAATCCCACCACAAATGCACGCTGATCTAATCGAACTGTGTTTATTGTAATAAAAACTAAATTTCAGAAGCAATGAAGCCCAATAGACGAGTTTTTGTCTTTTCTGTGTCAGAGCTGCGCGGATCACATTAAGAGAACCAATCAAACCTTTGATCTAATTAGCAAAGGGAGGCCGTAGTAAGCGCGCCCTTCTACATGTGCAAAATTAATTATTTACTGTTTAATTTCAACAACATCACAAGATGTTTCAAAGCCGTAAAAATCACTAATATAAGTTTATTCAGTCTCAAAAAATTCTGCCTTTTTTCCATGGTTCCTTCTCAATCAATCGGATCTATGAAAGTAAGTAATGAGTTTTGGGGGAGTAGATGGTTCGGGTTATTCATGCTGTATTGGGGGGATGCCTTGTTGCAAATTTAGCTGCATGTTGTTTGCCACCTGCAAATGGAGCTTATCAAACAAGTCGTCATTCACACTATGATGACGTAAAGCAACAGTCTCAAAAAACTGCGCGAAAACAAGGAACTCATTTTGAGAAAAGGGGCCGCAAACATGCTCCATCAAATAGAGTAATAAAAACACCAGTCAAACAAGCTGCTTTAAAAAGAGAGCCAAAGAAGGTTTTAAAGAAAAGCAACCTACCTCCTCTTGAAAAAGCTTCGGTAAAAACAAACACAAAAACAGAGGATGAAAAAGCAAAAGAGCCAACGCTCGAACTCCTAAGAAGTGTCGATAATCTCCAACATCCTCAATCAATCACGTTTGATAAAAAACGTCTCAGATTTTATGTCTCTCAATTGGGAGAAAAAGCACAAGCTTCAACGGGCTCAATTGCATTACTAGCCCGCGATGGAAGTGTGATTAATAATGTATGGATCAAAGGGCTTGATCAACCACGCGGTATGGCGATGGTTGATAAGTGGCTCTATATAGCAGACGGAAAGAGCCTTCTTAAAGTAAATGTTGAAACCGCGAAGGTCGTAAAACGGTATGAACAACCAAATGCATTTTATTTATACGATGTTAGCGCAAGTAAGAGTGGAGAGATTTTTGTCACCGACCCACTATCTAATTCAATCTTAAAACTCGCAGCAAGTAATGAAACATTGTCTCTATGGTTGAAAGACAAGCGTTTAGAAGGCCCTAATAGTTTGGCGTTAAAAGAAGACAAACTATACGTTTCGTCAATTGGGTTAAAATCCTCTTCCCCTCAAACCGGTACGGGAAAAATCAATCAGATACAATTAGACACTAAAAAAATTGTGTCTTTAACAAAGCAAAACAATTTGAAAAAAATCTCAAGCCTTGGTTTAGATGAAGAAGGAACCATGTACGCAACCAGCTTGGGCGCACCGAACTTAATGAGGTTTTCCGTTGAAACAGGCAAACTCATTGAGAATATCGATGTGCAGAAAAGCTTTGATTTGAAAGAAACTCAAGGCTTAGCAGATTTTCTCTATTTCCCTCAGTCAAAAGAGTTTTGGGTACCTGTTAAGAATAATGGTCATATTCTTGTTTTGTACGGGGTGATGCAACTCTTCTTTCCGAGGGAAATGAAGTGAAGTGAGGTAGTTTTACCAATCAGATGAGCTAACCCTCAACTAAGCGGTGTTGGAATGTCATTTTTAATGACTTCCACGCCGCTCTTTTTCAATCGGAATATCATACCCACCATTTGAAGTGTTGGTTTTACAAGCACTCAAGCTACCAGCAAGACCTGCTAGAAGAGCAATCATTAAGCTCATTTTGAAAATGTTCGTTAAATTTGACATGTCACATCCAGTGTCTGTTGTTGGAAAGAAGCGCATGATCTAAATTCTTAGAGTCAGCAAAATCTTTATCCAAACATTTGAGAACACATTCAAATCACTTAAATTTGTGCGCCGGATGAGTAAACTTTTCTTGTGCCCCAAATACGGGAAATAGGAGTGATGAGCTTAAAGGCCAATTAGGAAGTGCGCTAAGAAATCCTATATTAAAGAACCTTCAAAGAAACGTCATGCGTTTGAATAAAAAGACAAATAATATCATGTGACATTTCTGCACGAATATTTGTGCATGATACCAAAAGCGGGATTTTGTCATATCGTAATTGCACAAAATTTGTGCTACAGCATGTCTCGTGAAAAGTGGTTACCGGTTTTACGATAAAAGACATGCGCAAAAAAAGCATGTCTCGTGAAAAGTGGTTGCCGGTTTTGCGGCCAAAGACATGCGCGAAAAAAGCATGTCTCGTGAAAAGTGGTCACTAGCTTATAAAATATACTGCTTTTGCAAAAGATATCGCTAGAGAATAAAAAAACGAAAGCTATATCTTTAACTAAATTGTTTGCTTTATAGATGTGAGAAAAATAAAGGACTGACCAAATGTGGGTCTTAATCTTAGGTTTAGTGCTGTTTCTAGGCGTTCATTTACTGTCTGCGTTGCCGCGCAAGAGACATAAACTCGTGCGTCAACTTGGAGAGAATAAATATAAGCTGATCTACAGTGCTATCGCTCTTATTGGCCTCATCATCATCATTTGGGGGTATGCTATAGCGCGTCCCGTGGCACTAGTTCTATATGAACCACCATTTGAGTTGCGCCATCTTGCAATGCTATTGGTGTTAATCGCGTTTTTATTACTGCCAGCTGCAAAATTAAGCGGAAATATTCGCTATTGGCTGCGCCACCCACAAATTACAGCAGTAAAACTCTGGGCATTTGCGCACCTTTTGGTGAACGGTGATTTGGCGTCTGTATTACTCTTTGGTAGCTTTTTAGTTTGGGGGATATTTGATCGTATCTCTTTGAAAAAAAGAGAAAAATTTGGCATGGTGAGAACCAGAGATTTCAAGCCTAAATTTATGCATGACATCTATGCCATCGTGATCGGTGTTGGTCTTTATGCAGCTTTCGCTTTCTATCTACATGGGCTTTTGTTTGGCCAACCGCTGATATGATCAAAAGCTAGTTTATAAGGAGCAAACCAGCACTTAAAGAGGTCAAAACAGCACTTTAACTTTGAAAAAACAATTTGATCTCTTAGCTTGTATTTTAAAAGTATAAAGCCCATATTATAGTCATAAAGTAACCAATAAGGCTTACTTAGCTTTTCTAACTATTATGGGGGCTCCCATGTCAGTACAAAAACCTACAACATCAAAATCAAAGCAAACCACAGTCCAAAGATTGTCTGCGCCTTATATCCGCTCATTAAAAGGGGCAAGCCCAATTGTCTCTCTGACAGCCTATCATGCGCACACAGCTCGAATTATTGATCCATATGTAGATTTTATGCTGGTAGGAGATAGCCTTGGCATGGTTATGCACGGCTTTGATTCAACCGTTCCAGTGCCGTTAGATTTAATGATCATGCATGGGGCTGCAGTTGTTCGTGGCTCTAGTCGTGCATTGGTCGTCGTGGATATGCCCTTTGGTTCTTATGAAGAAAGCAAAGAATTGGCATTTCGTAATGCCGCTCGTATCATGAAAGAAACTGGGTGCGGTGCGGTTAAGCTGGAAGGTGGCTCTTACATGGCTGAAACCATCCAATATTTAACAGAGCGCGGCATCCCTGTTATGGGCCATATTGGCTTGACCCCTCAATCAGTGAACACAATGGGCGGTTTTAAAACCCAAGGACGCGTGAAAGAAGAGTGGGCTGCCATTGAAAAAGACGCAAAAGATATTGATAAAGCCGGTGTTTTCGCCATGGTGGTTGAAGGAGTGGCTGAACCACTCGCAGCCAAATTAACCAAACTAGTCATAGCTCCAACCATTGGTATCGGCGCATCTAAAGAATGCGATGGTCAAATTCTAGTATTAGAAGATATGCTAGGGCTTAGCCCATGGGTGCCAAAATTCGTCAAAGAATTTGGCCAAATTGGTGCCGCCATTGAAGGCGCTGTTGAGCTTTATGCTGAAGAAGTGAGAAACAGAACCTTTCCTTCAGAAGCTGAAACCTACAAAATGCTGACTAAAGACCCCAAAGCCAAACCAGAGAACAAGCCAGTTAGCAAGCCAACTAAGACAAAAAAACGCCCTGCGAGCTCTTAAATTGCAAGCTTTCAGTTCAATCAATCGCCACTTTAGTTGAGTTTCATGCACAAAAGAGCGGTGCTTGAGGCTCAAAGAGCTTGTATTTTAACCACAATTCCTATTATTTAGCTTTTTACCAATAATTTGCCTAATAGATTTGCGAAATTTTGCAGAGCAAGCTATCAAGTGGATTGGAAAAAACAGTTATTTTCTAACGCGAAAAGAGCAAGAAGTTTATGGTTGATGATAATGTTTTTAGAGAAGTTGACGAAGAGCTAAGACGTGAGCGCCTGGAAAAATTATGGGAAAAGTACGGCACAATCGTCATCGGTGCCATCGCCCTCTTGATTCTTGGTGTAGCTGGCTCTATTTGGTGGCAAAATCAACAAGTTAGCAAACGCCAAGCGGCAGGAGATCAATTCATCCAAGCGTTACGTGATGTCGCTAAAGCTGACACAGACAAAGCTGACGAAAAGTTCAAAGCGCTGATAGAAAGCAGCCCAAAGGGCTATGAGATCATGTCGCGTTTGCACTTGGCTTCCAACTTGGCAGCAAAAGGCCAAACAGGTGAAGCTGAAATTCTTTATAAAAAAGTGACATTAAATCCAAGTGCTGACAAAATCTTACGTGATTATGCCAAATTGAATCTGGCAATTTTAAAGCTGGAAAACGCAACTTATGAGGAAACATCAAAAGCTTTAAGTGAATTTACCAAAGCAGGGGCGATATGGCAGAATACAGCCAATGAAGTTGTGGCCTTAGCCGCCTTTAAGGAAGGTAAATTCGATACTGCAAAAACTAAATTTTCAGATATTTTAACGAACAAATCAACGCCAAGTGCTTTGAAACGCCGTGCGCAGATTATGATGGATGTCATTTCATCTCGTCAGGCCCAAAAATAAACGGTTGGTCTGTAAAAAGTGAAAGCTTTTAAGCATTCGTTCTTCAAGTTTAAGTGTATTGAATGATTTACAGCCGTTGATAAAAAGAGACTTAAAGGTATACGAACGTGGTAAATGGCTGAAAAGTTAAGGTTTTTGGGGATTTTTATGAAAGTGAGTTGTCTAAAAACAATATCACTTAAGAAATCATGATAAGCTGATAGCTGATTTGGTATTTGTTAAGTTGCGTAAACTTCTTATGGGATAACTATCCAAGGTCGACTTTCTAATGAAGGCCACTTGGAAAAAGGGACTTCTTTGGCAGTAACGTTCAGAAATATGGCGTTTAAGAACAATGGCGATGAGAATGAATTTAAGAAATAAAGCAGCTAGCAACATGACATTCGGCTCAATCAAGCAAATCTCTTTAAAGCTATGCGCGGCAATGCTTGGCCTATCACTTTTAAGTGGTTGTAGCTCAATGGAAGATCTAACAGATTTTGACACCCCCGAATTACCAGATTTTTCATTACCAAAATTATCAAACCCATTCAAAAAGCCTGAGCCTAAATTACCTGGTGAGCGCATTCCAGTTATGAGTGCAAAGCGTGGTGGTGCACCTGAACTTGACGTAGGGGCTGCCACAGCCATCACGGCATTACCAATTATCACCACGAATAGTGAATGGACACAGCCAGGTGGGCTTGCAAATAATGCGCCGGGGCATTTAGCCTTCTCCAACGCTGCATCAAGAAGTTGGAACGCAGATGCCGGCCGTGGCTCTAATAAAAGAAGCCGGGTCGTGGCAAGTCCAATTGTATATGCCGGCCGTGTATTCACTCTAGATGCACGCGGCAAAGTCAGTGCTTTTTCTCAATCAAGCGGCTCACTAATCTGGCGCGTTAAAATGACACCAGGCAAAGAACGCGATTATGAAGGCTATGGTGGTGGTCTTGCTATTGATGGTGGTAGACTTTATGTGGCAACCGGCTTTGGTAAGGTTCACGCGCTTAATCCAAGCACAGGCAAGGAAATTTGGGTGCAACCCATTGGTGAACCAGTAAGAGCATCACCAACGGCAACAAATGGCAAGATTTTCACAACAACAGCGCTGGGCAGTTTCATTTGCCTTAACGCAGAAGATGGCTCTGTTCTTTGGCGCTATCAAGGCTTACCAGAATCAGCTTCTCTTTTAACAAACGCATCACCAGCAGTGTCTGGAAGCATTGTTGTCGCTCCTTATCCATCTGGCGAAGTGGTCGCTTTTGATGTTGAAACAGGGACACCTGTTTGGACGGAGAGCTTATCACGAGCTCAGCGAGGAAACTCTCTTTCAGCATTAAGGAATGCCTCTCGTCCAGTAATCTCGAATAATATTGTTTACGCTGTTGGTCACGGTGGCCGCATGACAGCATCAGCCTTGAGAACTGGCGAGCGTTTATGGTCCCAAAACATCCAGGGCGTCCAAGCGCCATGGGTTGCGGGTAATACAGTTTATGTTGTAGACATGAGCGGTGAGCTTATGGCCCTAACGGCAAAGTCGGGTAAGCTCTTATGGCGTGTCAAATTACCAAGTGGTGGCCGTTGGAGCGGGCCAGTATTAGCAGGCGGTCAGCTTTGGCTAGTTTCAACCAAAGGTATGCTTGTTGGGGTTAACGCGAAATTAGGCTCCGTCGCCATTAAGAAAAACATAGGAACTAAAATGACAATCGCACCTGTCGTAGCGGGTGGTCGTATGTTCCTGTTAACAGACAAAGCAAAATTATTAGCTCTGAGGTAAAGAAAGCTGTCTCTGTTGATTGAGAGAGCTTTTATTCCAAAATAGGGTGAAGATTTAAGTAACAGGCTGTTCTTGCAGCCTGTTTTGCTTTTTAATAAACAAAACACGTGCATTTCAAACTGCCTGTTATCTTAAAATAAAAGGAACATGAGGGCAGAAAAAAATAAGCAAATGCACGATTAATAATTTTAGGTTTAAGAAAACTCATGTCTTTTACAGTAGCCATTATGGGACGCCCAAACGTTGGGAAATCGACCCTTTTCAATCGACTAGCAGGTAAGCGCCTTGCTTTGGTTGATCCGCGTCCAGGCATGACGAGAGATAGACGCGAAGCGGACATTGAGTTCGGAGATATTAAAGCTAAATTAGTCGATACAGCAGGTCTTGAAGAAGGCGATGATACGAGTGTTGAAGGACGCATGCGACGCCAAACTCAAGCGGCGATTGTTGATGCGGATATAATTCTTTTTCTTATTGATGCCCGCGCCGGCATCACGCCAGCCGATGAAGTCTTTGCAGAACTTGCGCGCCAAACGGGTAAACCTGTATCACTCATTGTAAATAAATGCGAAGGTCGTGCCGGTGACGAGGGATATTATGACAGCTACTCACTTGGCTTAGGTGACCCCATCCCAATTTCAGCTGAACACGGCGAAGGCATTGGCGAGCTTTACAGCGTGTTGGCAGAAGGTTTTGAAAATTGGAAAGAAAACCAAGCTGAATTACTGGGCGATGAGGAAGGTGAGCGAGCTTTAAAGGTTGCCATTGTTGGGAGGCCAAATGCGGGCAAGTCGACCATGGTTAATTTGCTGCTCGGCGAAGACCGAATGATTACTGGTCCAGAAGCAGGGTTGACCAGAGATTCAATCTCAGTTGATTTCAATTGGGGTGAGCGAAAAGTACGCCTTTTCGACACAGCGGGTCTTCGCAAAAAAGCAAAAATTAAAGAACGTCCAGAGAAAATTTCAGTCTCAGATGCTGTCCGCGCCATTAAATTCGCGGAAGTTGTCATTCTGCTCTTGGATGCAGATTGTCCATTAGAAAAGCAAGATCTCACCATTTGTGATCTTGTAGCTGAAGAGGGCAGGGCATTAATTATCGCGGTGAATAAAATTGACTTGCAAAAAGACAATTCAAAATTCTTAGGCCATATCAGAGAGCGGGTTGAGCGTTTGCTCCCACAAATCAAAGGTGTGCCCGTAATCCCCGTTTCAGCTCTACACAATCGCGGCGTTGAAAAAATGATGCAGGCCGTTTTTGAAATGGAGCAAACCTGGAACAAACGCATTGGCACGTCAGCCCTTAATCATTTCTTGAGAGACGCGATTGATCGTCACACCCCACCAGCTGTAAGCGGCAGGCGGTTAAAAATGCGCTATATGACACAAGCCAATGCACGCCCACCAACGTTCATTTGTTTTTGTTCGCGCCCCGAAGTGTTGCCAACATCTTATGTCAGATATCTTATAAACAGCCTGCGCGAGTCGTTTGATATTTGGGGTGTGCCAGTACGCATGCATATGCGCAAAGGTAAAAACCCATATGATAATAAAGATGAATAGATAAGAGTATTACGGAATAGAAACTTAGTTTAGAAACGGGGAGGGTGCGATGGAATTGTTGTTTTATCATCTTGAGCAATCAACCATTGAACGTGTTTTACCCGATCTTTTATCAAAAAGCTTAGAGCGCGATTGGCGCGCCATTATTGAAGTGAGCGAGAGTGCTCAAATTGAAGCACTAGATTCAATGCTATGGACTTACACCCCAGATAGCTTCTTACCCCACAGCACCACAAATGAAAAACTGCCTGAGGGCGCATTTGAAAAACAACCAATTTTAATCACAGAAAAAGCGGACAATGCAAACAAAGCGCATATTCGTTTTTTTATCGATAGTGGTGACGTGACAGCTCATAAAGATTATGAGCGCTTGGTTTATATTTTTAATGGCAATAATGAGCAAAACCTAAACAGAGCTCGGGGACAATGGAAGGCAGCCAAAGCTGCTGAAATTGAAGCCACCTACTGGCAGCAAAACGCCAATGGACGCTGGGAAAAAAAGGCGTAAATCATGAACAATGAAAAACGCAAAGAAGCAAAGAGGCGAGCAGATCGTTTACGAGCTGAATTTAAAGAAAAACAAAAACCGCTTGAGTGGTTTGAAGCTTTATATCAAGAAGCAGAAGGTGATGCTGAATTAATTCCCTGGGGTGGTCTAGTCTCTAATGAAAATCAAGAAGAAAAAAATCCATGGGCTCATGGGCAAGCCCGCCTTCCACTTCTTGAATGGTTAGAAAGACCAGAGCATACAGAATGGATGAGGGCAGTAGAGAAAAAACACCTTGCTTTAGATGTTGGTTGTGGTTTGGGGCACAATGCTGTTGCTCTTCAAAAAGCTGGCTACGAGGTTACTGCTTTTGACATATCTGAAACAGCAGTGAAATGGGCAGAAAAAAAGGCAGGCGATTTACCCATCGAGTGGACAACGCAAAACTTGCTGAACTTACCAAAAGCCTGGTCAGAAAAGTTTGATCTTGTTAGCGAAACATTCACCATTCAAGCACTTTACGGAGTAGAAAGAGAAACAGCTATAAAGGCGCTAACAGAACTCGTCGCACCAAACGGTAAATTGCTCATCATCTGCAGAGGGCGACCAGATGATAAAATACCTGAGCATCCCCCCTTGCCTTTGTCTCCAACGGAACTGGATAAAATAGAACAATTTGGGTTCATCTCGACCTACAGACAAGAATTTTATGATAATAAAACACCAGCCAATTTGCATTTCGCTGCAGAATTCACCAAAGTCTAAATCCTTAGGTTTTTGAGTACCCGATCATTCTCAAGGGCCATTAAAAAAATTAGAAAAACATTCGATGCTAGAAATAATCAATTTAAAAAACGAGATATTTGGCCCTGTGGCTTTGGAAGTTAATGAAGGGCAATCAATTGTGGTTCGAGGGGCTTCAGGTTCTGGCAAAACAAGGTTTATGCGGGCAATAGCTGATTTAGATGAAGCATCAGGTGAGATTTATTTAAATGGACAAGATCGAAAAGATCTATCCGCTTATGAATGGCGCAAACGAGTGCGCTTCGTTTCAGCCGATAGCAATTGGTGGTTCGAAACTGTTGAAGAGCATTTCGACCCTGAGTTTGAGTTAGAGAACAATATGCGCAAGCTCTCCTTAAAACCTGAATTGATGAACTGGCATGTCAGTAAACTTTCAACCGGTGAGAGACAACGCCTAGCATTTTTAAGAGCAATTGCAGATGAGCCACAAGTTTTATTACTAGATGAGCCAACAAGCGCTCTTGATGAAAATTCAACGGAAAAACTCGAACAGATGATTGAAAGCATAAAGTCTAACGGCACCATAATTTTTATTGCTAGTCATCATTCAGAACAAGTTAAGAAGTTTGGCCCAAATGAAATTTTTTTTAGTAATGAAGCAGTCGAAGTAAATTTAAGCAGACCGGAAAAACTTAAGTCTTCAATTAAATAACGTACAAAAATTTTACAAACCCAGTAACGAGCGATTAATGGATTATATCAACCTCACTTTTTTTGATTTAGCTCTGGCCTCTCTGTTGATTTTAATTAATGGAGGGATTTCACTGGCATTGGGGCTTGGCCTTGAGCGCACCTTATTCATTAATACGGTTAGAATGACAGTCCAATTGGTCGCCATTGGCTTTGTGCTAAAATTTATTTTTATGCAAACCAGCCCCATATGGACGCTTGGTTTAGCCTTAATAATGATCGCGTTGGCAGGTAAAGAAATTTTAAACCGCCAAACCCATCAACTCAAAGGCGTAAGAGCTTATGGCCTTGGTGCAACGACTTTATTTTGTGTTGGCTTTATCTGCACACTCTTTGCAATTTTTCTACTCCTTGAACCAGAGCCTTGGTATTCCCCTCGTTATTTTTTACCCGTTCTTGGCATGATAATCGGCAATACGATGACAGGGATTGGCTTGGGTATGGAAACACTAACAACGTCCGTCAAGAGAGATCTAAAGCTCATTGAAGATCGTTTATCACTTGGTCAACCAAGGTTCATTGCCTTGGGTGAGCACATTAGAAAAGCAATGAAAACAGGCATGATGCCAATCATCAATGCCATGGCAGCATCAGGGATCATTTCCCTCCCCGGAATGATGACAGGACAAATCATATCAGGAGTTGACCCTATTGAGGCCACCAAATATCAATTGATGATTATGTTTCTAATTGCAGGCGGAACTGCTCTTGGAACCACGGGTGGCGTCGTTGGAATGGTTTATCTCTTAACAGATGAACGTCATAGATTGCGATTAGAACGTATTAAATCTTGAAAAGAAAGATGGATTAAAAAGGTTAGCTATTTGAAAGAGCACTCTCTCTCAGATAGCCCTTCATAAAGAGACTTACAGAGCTTTCTGCCGCTTCACGAATAGAAACCTCACTAGGAGAATAATCGATATCGAATAAAGCTCTTAGATGAGTGTCACCCCTTACCAAAGACAAAAATTGACAAGCCGCTTGCTTACTATTGTGAATATCTAAAAGGTCTGCTTGATTGGCAGCTTCAAGATAATCAGATAGATAATCGCAAATTTTAGTATGGCCAGAATAATAAAATTGTTTTGCAACTTCCTGCGCACGTGACGCCATTGAAAGGCACATTCTAAAGTTCGCTAGCTTATCTTGTTGAAGAGTAATTTTTAAATAATTCTCTCCAATTTTTGAGAGAACTTGCTCAAGCTCATCAATATTTTTTAAAATCAATTGGTTATTGCTAATGGTCGCATGAACTAATTGCTCAGATAAATCTTCAGAAATGGCTATGAATAACTCTCTTTTACCACCAAAAATAGTATAAATCGCAGTTTTAGAAACACGAGCATTTTTAACAATGTCGTCTAGACGTGTTTCATCATACCCCTTCAATAAAAATTGCTCTGAAGCGGCCTTTAATATTCTTTGTCTATTTTCTGTAAAGCTCTTATTCAGGGTCTTATTCCAGTAAATTCTAACGGCACTTATAGTTCGTCTTAACAAATTCTTAACCAATGATAGATGGCCATAACAACTCAGATGAAAGAAATCAATAACTTATTTAATTTTGATCAAGAAAAAGTTGAAAAAATTTATATTTGTCAACCTATAAGTGTAAAATAATAAGTAAGGACAACCTGTTTATTTCTTGAATGATTGCCAGTGCGTAACTTGCCAATTCTCTAGGCTGAAAAGGCCAATAAACACATAATATTATAAGATCCAGCTTTTGTTTATTTTAACAATCAAAAAGCTGGCGTTATGCGTATAACAAACCCTTAGTGAAAATAATCATTTTGCATTTGTAACTTTCTATAAGGTGAACAAATTATAAAACAAAATATTAACTGACTATGAACAACAATAATGTTTTGCGACAAAACCAATATAAATTACTAGAAGCGTTTCATTTTAAATCAATAAATTTGATTTGTTTGCTATTTATTATCCAAGGTTTTTTACTGTATATTTGAATTGTTGTGTCAAGTTACTCAATAACCACAAAGGTTAAATCTCCCTCTGAGGTAAACTAGGGCAGGGGAAGATGAGTTTAGTGCGTACAAAAACAAGGAAGTTTTTTGTTTTTGTTCTAATTAGGGAAGAGTAACATGGCACGTTTAGATATGCCGATTAATGCTGAAATGGAATGCGCAACTGAAAGCAATTCCGTAGATGCTTTATTTGAACTTGGAATTATGTATGCTGCTGGCCGCGAAGTGAGCCCCAATCTAGTGATTGCTCATAAATGGTTTAATCTTGCAGCTCTGCAAGGTAATAAGGCTGCATTGAAATATCGCAAAGAAATAGCAAGTGAAATGTCTACAGCTGAAATTTCAGTGGCACAAAAACTAGCCAGAGAATGGCTCGGCAAATAATTTAAAGAGCCTCTCTGTAGTTTTCAGTTAAACATATGCGAAGTTCACTAATAGAGACGTTCATATCAATCGTTATTTTCCGCATTTTTGGAAAAAACTAGTAAGACAGTCATAAGTGGTTGAGGCTGCATCACCAATGCCTTTGCCTACTGACTTAACGGACTTTTTCACTACGTCAGATGTTTTGTCGTAAGTTTTCTGAACTGTTTTAGTGGTTTTATCGAGAGTTTTTTTAACAGTCTTAGAGGTTTTTTTGTAAGTCTTTTTGGTTTCATCAACCAATGTAGGTTGTGGTTTCTCAGCTGGCTTCAAGTTTCTCTCTAAGGGTGTTTGATCATCTTTGGGTTTGTTAGCAGGACTATAAAGCTGCTCAACGGAGCGGGTGTTTTTCAAGTGATAAACTTCCCCCTGACAATTCTCATAAGAGCGACGATCAGCAGCGCATTGTCCATGCCCACCATATTGAGCAATTTCCTGAATACAGGCAAATTGCAAGCCCTTAATATTAATTGTGGGGGATAGACCAGTTGCTTCTGGTTGATAAGACGATGGCTTGTAAGTGCATTGATAAACTTTACCCGGATCATTGCAGATAACACAAGCCCCAACAGTTTCAGAATGAGTATCAGTCGCTAGCACTTGTGTAGAAAAAGAGAGAGATAAGGTAAGAGAAATTACCATAGAGCAATAAAATGCCATAAACAGGCAAGTCTTCTTAGCCTGCTTTACACCAGTAAAGAAAGTGAGACAATTTGAAGGGGAGAGAAAACGAAGCGGGTATTTCATTTTATTTCCTTAGGTCAAATAATAAAGCATCAGGCTTAAAAAATTAAAGAATATCAAGAGGGAACCATCCATCATTGACCCCACAATATATCAAACAAAATAAAGCCTGAATATGGCCATTTTTATCGCTCTTTAAATTCACGCTAAAATCATTATTTATTGGTCTAATTATATTGAGTGTTAAGATAAGTGTGATGCTGAAAAGCTCAAATCACAATAATTTTGATTAGTTTTGTCGAAAAATGCTGAATTTCAGCAAAATCATAGTGTAGTACTGAAATGGTGTAGCACTGAAAGAGTGTAATAATTAAATAAAGTGCCACTTAAAAATACAAGCAGCATAAACCCCTTAGGTAAACAGAAACCTTAGTTGATGCTGAATTGATTATCGTTTAAGAGCTTCGTAAAAAGAGCTCAAAAGGAAATGTTTCATTCATTTAAGTCGTTTAGAATGGGACGAATAAGAGAAGATTAGTTTGGGAGAAAAAGTCCTTTAATGTTGTTTAAGCGTCGAGATAAACCTTCCATCTTAGAAATAGTTCGAATTTTCTTATGGCCACGCCGCAGTTGGGCACGTTCCGTCAATTATGTATTGCTGCGGGTCAATCGCTTAAGTGGTTCAGCTCACGCTATAGCATTAGGCTGCGCGATTGGTATGTTTGTCTCCTGTACTCCCATCATGGGGTTCCATTTTATTGCAGCGGCCACAATTGCCTACCTAGTTGGAGGCAATTTGCTGGCCTCGGCTTTAGGTACATTTTTTGGAAATCCCATTACATTCCCTTTCATTTGGGCATCGGCCTATAAATTTGGTCATTGGATATTAGGGAATGATGCAGATGAATTCAGAGTGGCTGATTTACTAGACACATTCTCAAATGGCATTTTTTACGCACTTGATAATGCCTATGAAATTTATATCAAACCTATGATGATTGGTGGCATTCCTGTTGGGTTTGTATGTGGTTTTTTTGGATATTTCATCATAAGAAAATTAGTTGAAAACTATCAAAGCCGCCGCGTTGAGTTGCTTGCGGCACGTGCCAGAGAAGTGATGCAATCTGCCTCGACCAATCACCGTGCATAAAATCACACTTTAAATCGTCGAGACTGTTAAAAAGATTTCTAGGTGAGAAAAATGATTATCGGTATAGGTAACGACATAATCGATATTAGACGTATAGAAAAAACCATTGAAAAATATGGTGAGCGCTTTTTGAACCGCGTTTTCACGGATCTAGAACGTGAAAGATCAGAAAGGCGACATTTAAAAGCGGCTTCTTATGCCAAACGTTTTGCTGCAAAAGAAGCCTGTGCAAAAGCTTTAGGAACTGGAATAGCTTCCGGTGTCGCCTGGAAAGATATGGGGGTTATAAACAGCCCCTCAGGTGCGCCTTCTATGGAGCTAACAGGTGGGGCAAAAGCGCAGCTTTTAAAATTGATACCTGAAAGTCATGATCCTGTCATACACTTGACAATAACTGATGATGGCCCTATGGCGCAGGCATTTGTCATTATTTCGGCACAAATCAAAGCTTAATCTGTGACTATACCGAGAAATTAATTAGGTAAAATGAGCTAGATAGGCTTCATTTCACTGTTATTAGTAAGATTGAAGTTTTCCGTTGTGCACAGTCTCGGTTAAAATGACTGTGCTACTTTTGTCTGGTTTTATGGAATTTGCTGATATTAACAGAGATTTATTTGCAAATCGAAGTACAAATGGGCTATATGGCACGTCTGACCATTCATGTTAATGGAAAGAGGTTGAGGCACTAAGCGGCTTTTTATAACAACTTGCTGTATGTGCTTATGACATGTGCGTAAGAAAAGAATAAGTTCATTTTAAAGCAAAATGAACTGCCTGATAGAAAGTCGGGTCAAAATAGGTCTGCAAACGAGCTATGATTGTAGTTTTAAAGGAGTGGATAAATGAGTGTTGATGTAGAGAAGAGCAATACCTCTACTGATGAAGGATGGTGGGAGATTTTTAAAATCGTCTTTCATGCCATTCTGCTTGCCATCGTTGTTCGCATTTTTATCATCCAACCCTTTAATATCCCGTCCGGCTCAATGCAGGGCAACCTTCTTGTTGGCGATTATCTTTTTGTGAGCAAGTTCAGCTATGGATATAGCAAATACACATTTGGAACTGATTTATTCTCAGGCCGTGTTTTTGCAAGCAATCCAGAACGTGGTGATGTCGTCGTCTTTAAATTGCCTAAAGACCCATCTCAGGATTATATCAAACGTGTGATTGGTTTACCGGGAGATAAAATCCAAATGATTGGTGGCATTCTCCATATTAACGGAAAACCAATTCAGAAAAAAAGAGAAGGTCAGTTCTTAGAAGACCTAAGAGCAACACCAGTTGCAAGATTTAGAGAAACCTTGCCTAATGGCGTCTCGTACCTTTCGTTAGATGAAAAACCACATAACGGTAGAGCATTTACAGACAACACAGATGTCTACACTGTGCCAGAAGGTCATTACTTCATGATGGGGGATAATCGCGATAACTCTTCAGATAGCCGCGACCCAAGTGTTAGCTTTGTGCCTTTTGAGAATTTTGTAGGAAAAGCTCAAATGATTTTCTTCTCCAAAGGTGAGGCGACAGATCCAAGTACTGGGTTATTCAACATTCGCTGGTCGCGTATTTTTAAAATAGTACGTTAATGGATAAAGCTGAAACACCTAAAGGGCCTGCCCCCAAAAAAACAAAGAAGAAAACGTCTTCAGCTAAACGTATTACTGGCAAAAATGCTGATTTAAGTAAGCTGCAAACAAAGCTAAATTATAAGTTTAAAAATAAAGACTTATTGGCAGCAGCCCTCACGCACGCCAGTAGCATATCTCAAACAAAAAAATCTAAATCGTCAGATAAGGCGCATGAAGAAGATAATGAACGTTTGGAATTTTTAGGAGATAGGGTTCTAGGGCTCTCTATTTCAGCTGTCTTGTTGAAGCTTTACCCTGAAAGTCCAGAAGGTGACTTAGCTCGCCGTTATAATAATCTCGTTAAAAGACAAACCTGCACGGAAGTGGCCAAAGACATTGACCTTGGGCAATTTTTAATTCTGAGCACCGGAGAAGAACGCTCAGGCGGCCGTACAAAATCAACAATTTTAGCAAATGCTATGGAAGCTCTTTTGGGGGCTATATTCATTGATGGTGGATATGCAGCGGCTGACAAAGTGATTAGAAACTTCTGGCAAGACAAAATCAGCCAAGGTGAAAAAATAGAGCTTGATGCCAAAACAGCTCTACAAGAATGGGCGCAAGGCAAAGGATTTGATTTACCCATATACACCAACCTCAGCAGAACGGGGCCAGATCATAGTCCGTTATTTGAAACCAAAGTCACAGTTGAAGGCGTTGGTGACGGGATTGGCAAAGGCCATTCAAAAAGAGTGGCTGAACAGATGGCAGCAAAAGAGTTATTAGAAAAAGAAAATGTCTGGCCGAAAGAAAGCTAGACACGTATCAAACACCAAGTTTGCAATGAACTAGCAGAACATGTTACCGAACAGTTCTGAATTGTTTTTAGCACGGATGCCGCGACGGTTGCTTTTGTGGATGCTACGACGGTTGCTGGTAGGCAACTGAAGGAGCACTAAAAGAGTGGGCATCTAAAGCAAAGAAAAGGCAACTGAAGGAGCACTAAAATGCCCCGGTTGCTGGTGGGCAACCTAAAGGGGCCTTAAAGAGATACATCTGAAGCGCAATTTAAAAAGCGTGGATGCTACGACGGTTGCTTTTGAGGATGCCGCGACGGTTGCCATGTGGGCAACTGAAGGAGCACTAAAAGAGTGGGCAACCTGAAGGGGCAATTAAAAAAGAAAGAATTATGAATGACTTCGTCTGACGATGAGATAGAACCAAATGAAACAAGTAATCCAACTGAAGCAGGTTTTCATACAAAATGCGGGTTCGTAGCGCTAATCGGTGCCCCTAATGCTGGTAAATCAACTTTGACGAACCGATTGGTGGGTACCAAAGTTTCGATTGTTACACGAAAAGTGCAAACCACAAGAGCGCGTATTAGAGGCATTGCAATTTTTGATGAAACTCAAATCGTCTTTGTAGATACACCAGGAATTTTTGCGCCCAAACGACGCTTGGATAGAGCCATGGTCGATGCCGCTTGGGGGGGAGCCGCTGACGCTGATTTGGTCGTGCTATTGGTTGATGCGCAAAAAGGTTTAAATGAAGAAGTCGCAAACATTTTAAAAAAACTAAAAGACAGCAAATACAAAATAGCGCTTGCAATTAATAAAATGGATCTAGTTCGCCGTGAAGATTTGTTAAAACTCACCAAAGATTTGACTGCAGATGTCACCTTTGATGAAGTTTTGTATATTTCAGCTGAAAAGGGGCACGGTACTGATGAGTTGGTTGAGTACCTAAAGGCAAACTTGCCGTTAAGCCCCTGGCTCTATCCGGAGGATCAATTAACTGACGCTCCAATGCGTCATACAGCGGCTGAAATCACCAGAGAAAAACTATTTTTACGGCTCCATGATGAATTGCCCTATGCCACAACAGTCGAGACCATCGATTGGAAGGTGAAAAAGGATAAGTCAGTTCGTGTTGAGCAGGTTATTTTCGTAGAACGTGAAAGCCAGAAAAAAATAGTTTTAGGCAAAAACGGAGACGCCGTGAAATCAATTTCAATGTCGTCGCGAAAAGAGCTAAGCGAAATTTTAGGCGTGCCCGTTCACTTATTTCTTTTTGTGAAGGTAAGAGAGCGCTGGGGCGACGACCCAGCCCGCTTCCGCGAAATGGGACTGGATTATATTAAATAGCGCGGTTGCTCGTGCCGGATGCGTAGTGGGCATCTCAAGGCACACTTAAAGAATGGGCAACCTAAAGCGCAACTAAATAGCGCGGTTGCTAGTGGGCAACCTAAAGCGCAACTAAAAAAGCCTCGTATTTCGTAGATCTGCCATTTACATGCTGAAATAGCCGTGAGAGATAAATATGCAATGGAGAGATGATGGCATCGTGCTTTCAATTAAAACACATGGAGAAACCAGTGTTTTAATTGAGCTCTTCACGTTTGAGCGTGGGCGTCATTTAGGACTTGTTCGTGGGGGGCGGTCAAGAAAAATTCGCCCTATCTTGCAAGTGGGAAATGTCGTGGAGGCCACATGGCGCGCGCGCCTAGATGAGCATCTGGGCAGTGTCACTGTAGAAATGATAGAGCCGATTGCATCTATGCTGTTTGATGATGCTTTAGCACTTACTGGCCTTTCTTCTCTTTGCTCGCTCTTGTCGTTGTTTCCAGAGCGGGCCGCTCATCAAGGGCTTTATAAAGGCGCTAAACTAGTCCTGTCTCATATGGAAGATGAAGATATCTGGCCCGGTCTCTTGGTTCGGTTTGAATTGGAAATTCTCGCTGAGCTTGGTTTCCAACTCGATTTTTCAAAATGTGCAGCAACCGGTGTGAAAGAAGACCTCATCTACGTATCTCCAAAGTCAGGAAAAGCCGTCTCACGCGATGCAGGTTTGCCATACAAAGACAAGCTTCTTGAACTTCCAGCCTTTTTAAGGGGAAAGAAAGAAGAGGGTGTTAGCAGAAAAGACATATTAAACGGATTTGCACTCACCGGTTTCTTTTTTGAAAGATATGTTTTTAATCCAGGCGATCAGGCAAATTTAAGCGCAGTAAATTTCAAAAACAATAATCAAAATGCAGATCATACCAGTGCAAAAAGATGTGAGGCGGCACGAACTAATTTTTTAAAACGGTATAAAAAAATTACTTAGAAATAGAGTTTTTAAGAAGTCGAGCCAACTCACCATAAGGGCGGATATTATAATCACTGCCATGGCGGTAAGGAAGTTTCCAGTGCCAAAAACTTGCCCCCTTTAGCCATGAGGCAGCATTTCTCTTTTGAGCCTTAACTTGCTCATTATAAAGAGAACTAAGCAGGGCTTTGTAACCATTAAGTTGCTCGTCACTATCCAAGCGGTCATCATTCGATTTGCCCCAAGGCGTTACAACAGATTGATTATAAGAAGTCAGGCCAAATTCTGTGATGTGAATGGGGCGGTTATGTTGAAGCGAAAAGGCGCGAAGCTCAGTTAATTTTTTCTCCAAATTATTTTGAATGGCCTGTTGCAAGGGCGCGCCAATGTCTTGGGCTTGCTCTGCAGTGCCAAGAGGGAAATAAGCATTAATACCAATCTCATCCATATGCCGCCAAAAAGGAAAACTTAAATATTCTTCCCAATGAGCCGCATAGATGAGAGACATCTTGTGCGATCCATTCTGCTGTTGTTTGGTTTTCTTCAAACGATAAATGAGTTCTTCCCAAAAGGGGCGAGCAGCAATGTTATGAGACAAACTCGCAAGTTCAGAACCGATGAAAAGATAAGGAGAGTTTTGAGCTAAACTAATATCTAAAATATCATCAATGAGACGCATATATTGTTGAAAGAAAGTCTCCAGGGTGCGCCCAAAGAAATTAAGGTTGCCGCGCCAAATCCCGCCAATCTGATGAGGATTGTCAATTTCAAGGACAGGATATAGAGAAGCCTCGATGCCTCTTTCTTGCGCCAATTTCATTCCATCTGCTAAAAATGAAAGCTCCGGTGCCTGGTTATTATTAAATTGGCTTCTTTTCGAAATTTTCCCCATCACAGGGTCGACAAAATGGTAATTAAGAAGAAAGCAATGT
>JAEPQF010000055.1:8599-21566 GCA_017640685.1 Hyphomicrobiales bacterium | reverse complement strand
GTCAAAAAGGGCGATATTCTGTTTGAAATGTTTAGTCCAGAATTAATCGTTTCTCAAAGAGACTTTATTGCTGCTCTTGGACAATCTAAATCGCTTAAAACAAATATTACAAGACGATTGTCAAGTTTTGGTGTTCAAAAACAAGCGCTTGATCTAATTTCAAAAAAACGAGAAGTTCAGCAAAATTTACCATTTTTCGCCACTCAAAATGGTACTGTTGCAGAGCTTAATGTAGCCCCTGGGTCATACCTAAAAAGAGGAATGACCATTGCCAAAATACAAGATTATTCAGTCGTATGGGTTATTGTGAATGTATCCGAAAAAGATATGAGTTTTATCCAAAAAGGAACAATTGCTAATATTTATTTTCCCAATATTCCAGGGAAAAATTTAAAAACCAAAGTCGATTATATCTACCCAGAAGTCGATGAAAAAACACGAACTGGACGTGTAAGACTGATCATCGATAATAAAGATGGGGTTTTACGTCCAGGTACATATGCGGACGTAGTTTTTGAAACACAAATATCTGAAAGATTGAGTGTTCCCTCTGAGGCAATTTTGAAAGATGAAAGTGGAGATTATGTCGTCTTGTCTTTAGGAAAAGGGCGCTATCAATCGAATGCCGTCCAATTGGGACTTGTAACTGCTGGACGTGCAGAAATTAAATCCGGTCTTAAATCTGGTGATAAGGTTGTCGTTTCATCACAGTTCCTGCTCGATTCAGAGAGCAATTTGCGTGAGTCATTCCGCAAAATGCAAAAACTTCAATTACCTCTTGACCAATTGCAACTCAGTAAAATCGACTTTGCTAAATTTGATCATATGGTGGATGCAACTTTGTATATTCATGAAGCTATTGCAGATGGCTATGAAGTGGATAGCAAGTTTCTAGAACCAGCCATAGCGATAAAAACCCTTATGTGGGCTGATTATAAAGATACCAAATTAGCTTCGGTTTTAATTGAAACTGAAAAAGCCCTAAAAATAGCACAAGCAGCAAAAACAGAAAGCGAATTAAAAGATGCGTTGCATTCTATAGTAACAGCTTTAGAGCCTTGGTTGTTTCAAGGAGCTCCAGATCATTATAAATCTAAAGGTGTAAACCTGTTTCAAACAAAGCAAGGCAAATTGAAATGGTTGCAAATAGGAGAGGTTGCTTCAAACCCATATAATGATAAAATTTCAGAACGTATCAATTGGCCTAAGTCTGAGGTGAAGAAAAAAGTAGCAGCAGACAATCAAGATAAGACACCTGAGAACACCAAAGATAGTTCAATGAGAGGTAGTCATGGTCATTGATAATAATAAATCAGAAGATAATTTAAACCAGAATAAATTGCATGATCCAGCTGATTCTGCCATAGCGAAAATTATTGAATGGTCAATCAAAAACCAATTGTTAGTGATTATAGGTACTATTGCTCTCGCTGTCGCTGGGTGGGTCTCCATCAATAAAACACCCTTAGATGCAATTCCTGATCTAACGGATACACAGGTTATTGTAAGAACTGATTTTCAAGGACAATCACCACAAATCATAGAAGATCTTGTTACATACCCTCTATCAACAACTTTACTAGGTTTGCCTAAAACAAAGGATGTTAGAGGTTTCTCTATGTTCGGTACAAGTTTTGTTTATGTTATCTTTGAAGATAATGTTGATCAGTATTGGGCTAGATCCAGAGTGGTTGAAGCGCTTTCAACAATACGAAATCAGCTTCCCAGTAGTGCCTCACCGGAAATAGGGCCGGATGCTACTGGAGTGGGTTGGGTTTACCAATATAGTCTGGTTGATGTAACAGGCAAACGTGACCTTTCTCAATTACGTTCCTTACAAGACTGGTTTTTAAAGTTTGAACTATCAACTGTTGATGGAGTTTCGGAAGTTGCTTCAGTTGGTGGTTTTGTAAAAGAATATCAAGTTCTTATAGATCCTAATCGTCTCAGGGCATACGATGTGCCTATATCAAGGATTACTGAAGTGGTGCGAGCTTCTAGTCGAGAAGTTGGCGGGCGTGTACTTGAGCAAGCTGAGACAGAATTAATTATTAGGTCAAGAGGCTACATAAGCAAAATCGATGATTTAAAAAATGTCGTTGTCTTCTCATCCGGTGGTTCGCCTGTTTTATTAAAAGATGTTGCACGTATTGTCGAAGGACCTGAGCTGCGCCGGGGTGTTACGGAACTGAATGGTAATGGAGAAGTTGTTAGTGGCATCGTAATTATGCGCTCAGGTGAAAATGCTCTTAAAGTTATCAAAGCAGTAAAGGAGAAAATTAAATATTTAGAAGCTGGCTTACCTGAAGGGGTTAAAATTGTTCCAGTTTATGATCGTGCTCCATTAATAGAAAATGCAGTGAAGTACCTCACTCATAAACTTATTGAAGAAGGTATAGTCGTTGCTATTGTTTGTTTGATCTTTCTACTCCACGCCAGATCAGCCTTTGTTGCCATTATTACGTTACCTTTAGGTATTATCGGCAGTTTCATAATAATGTCTTGGCAAGGTTTAACAGCCAATATTATGTCCCTAGGAGGTATAGCTATTGCGATTGGTGCAATGGTCGATGCCTCTATAGTCATGGTTGAAAATGCGCATCGAAAAATTTCAGAATTGCCCGAAGATAGTTCAGCTGCAAAAAAACGAGATGCCATTATTAGTGCTGCAAAAGAAGTCGGCCCCGGTCTTTTCTTTTCTCTCTTAATCATTACGGTTTCTTTTTTGCCTGTCTTTGCTCTAACGGGACAAAGTTATCGCCTTTTTGCTCCGCTTGCTTTTACAAAAACATACGCAATGGCCATAGCATCAATTCTATCAGTAACACTAGTGCCTGTACTCATGTTGTGGCTCATAAAAGGGCGAATATTGCCCGAGATGAAGAACCCGTTGAATCGATTCTTTGTTGCACTGTATAAACCGATCTTATCCGTGGCTTTAAATGCAAAGTGGATGACGCTTGTTATTCTCTCTCTTCTTTTAATCTCGGTGGCTTACCCAATAAAGAAAATTGGTAGTGAATTTATGCCGGCTCTTTATGAAGGGGAACTTCTCTATATGCCCACCACTTTACCCGGTGTTTCAATAACAAAAGCAAAAGAAATTCTTTCGCAGACAAATAGATTAATTAAAACAATCCCAGAGGTAGAACAAGCTTTTGGTAAAGTCGGTCGAGCGGATACAGCAACTGATCCAGCACCGATTACAATGATTGAAACATGGGTTAAGCTGAAAGATAAATCTCTTTGGCGTCCCGGTGTTGATGTGAAAAAATTGATAGGAGAACTAGATAAAAGAGTGAAGGTGCCCGGTTTGGTTAATTCATGGGGCTATCCGATTAAAATCCGAATGGATATGATTTCTACGGGCATTAGGACACCTGTTGGGATCAAAATCTCTGGAGATGACTTAAGAACGATTGAAAGAATAGCACTTGAGATCGAAGGAAAAGTAAAAAACATTACTGGAACTCGTTCTGCTTTTGCTGATCGCGTTGTTGGAGGTAAATATCTAGAAATACAACCATTAAGGCGGGAACTTGCAAGGCAGAATATAGATATAGCTGTTTTTCAATCTGTTATTCAAACAGCGTTAGGTGGAATGAAATTATCAGAAAGCATTGAAGGCAGAGAACGTTATAACATCATTTTGCGTTATGACCGCCCTTATAGAGAAACACCTGAACAGCTATCTGAAATTCTTGTTCCTACACCTCAAGGGCAACATATTCCTTTAAGTGAACTTGCCACAATTAAAATTGTTGATGGTCCTCCGATGTTGCGTTCTGAGAATGCAAGATTAACGGGCTGGGTGTTTGTTGACATAGATGGCCGTGACATAGGAACTTATGTTGAAGAGGCTAGAGAGGAAATTCTAAAAACAATCAGTCTTCCGCCGGGGTATTCGATAGAATGGTCTGGTCAATTTGAGCAACTTATAGAAGCTCGACAAAAGCTCTCTATAGCCATACCAACAGTGATACTGATTATTTTTGTACTGTTAATGCTTCACTTTAAAAGGCTCGACCGGACAATCATTATTATGACATCAATACCATTTGGTCTAATTGGTGGAATTTGGGCTGTCTATTTGGCTGGGTATAATTACTCTGTAGCAGTGGCTGTTGGCTTTATTGCTCTTGGCGGTATTGCCGTTGAAACGGCTGTTGTGATGTTGCTTTACATAGATGCTCAAATCAGAGATCACTCTCCAAAAAACCAGCAGGAATTATATCAATCGATCATTGCTGGTGCGGTCATGCGTGTGCGTCCTAAATTAATGACTGTTTTCACGATTATTGCGGGACTTCTTCCGATTTTTTTTACAGATGGAATTGGAGCCGATGTTATGCGGCGTATCGCTTTGCCTATGGTTGGAGGGATGATCACAACTACTATTTTGACACTGATTGTCATTCCAGTGATTTACTTGATTTGGGAGAGGCGGTTTTCTAATTCAGAAAAAATCCCCAAAAAACAGCTAGACCCTCAACCTGTTTAAAAATTTATTTTTCAAAGGAGAAAATTATGAAGAAAATACAAACCATAACTTTGCTGACTATTATAGCAAGCTTTCTAACAAACCCTGCAATTGCTGACTCTAAAAGAGGCTCAAGTCATGATGCTCACAACCATAACGAAATGAAAGCTATCAAGGGAAACAAACAAGCTAAAGTAAAAGGCGTAATTAATAAAATTAATGCAGCGCAAAAACAATTAAATGTCACTCATGAGCCCGTAAAAGAATTAGGGTGGCCGAAGATGACAATGGATCTTCCTGTGACGTCAAAAATTGACTTAAGTAAACTAAAACAGGGAGACAAAATTGACTTTATCTTAAAGCAAGGCCGAGACAAAAAATTTAGAATTATTAAAGTTATGAAACAAAATGCGCATGACCATCATGATCATGCCGGGCATAATCATAGCCACCATAATCACAGTCACGCAGACCTGGAAGGAGGAGAACCAGGAAAAAAAGCTGAAGTTAGTCGAACTATTAAAATTACGGCCTCTGACAAAATGAGGTTTTCACCATCTGCTATAGAAGTTAAAGACGGTGAGACAATCCGTTTCGTTGTGACCAATAAGGGAGAAATGGCTCATGACTTCACTATCGGCACCCCTAAAATGCAAATAGCTCATCAAGAAGAAATGGCAAAAATGATGAATGACGCTAGTCACATGATGGAACATAATGACCCCAATGCTTTATACCTTCAACCCGGAGAAACTAAAGAACTTATCTGGAAATTTAAGAAGACCGCTAAGCTTGAAATTGGTTGTAATGTCCCTGGCCATTATCAAGCTGGTATGAAAGGTCATGTCACATTTAAAAAGTAAAACCTTAACTTAAAATCAAATCTTTTCAGAACAGAAACCGCCGGTTTGTTAAAGTAGTACTGGCGGTTTTCTAAACAGAACAGCTTTTGGCGCTAAATAGACATATTATCCTGTAAAATATATGACATTACTTGATTTGAAAACAGACCTTGGATTTTTCACATGTTTTTCATGGAATCTTTTATTAAGGTACCTATTGTTTCATTTAGTTCTTTTATAGGGTTATTCGCAATATGGGTATAGCGCTCAGTGGTTGCGGATTTTTTGTGGCCTAGAAGTTTTCCTATATGCAACAATGAAGCGCCGCTTTCTGCAGCAGTAGATGCAAATGAATGGCGGATGTCATGGATACGGAAATTTTCTAAACCAGCGGCTTTTCTCACTAGGTTCCAAGGCTTGAAAATATTTACCATTGGTTGGCCGTGGACTTTTCCAACAATTATATAAGGGTTACCAGCTTGTCTGGGGATTGACTGTAAGACTTCAAGGGTTGGTTCATTTAGATTGATGGTTTTAGCACCTGTTTTGGAATCCGGTAATCGGATCGCCTGTTTTTCATGATCGATGTAATCCCATTTTAAAGTGAGGATCTCACTACGGCGTGCACCAGTTAGAATGAGTAATCTAATGGCTGCTGCTGCGTAGAGTGAAATTTTACCGCTGTTCTCTGCTTCACTTAAGGCTTTGCCTAAACGCCCCAGTTCTTCTTTTGATAGATAGCGCTCTCGTTTGTTTTCTGCAAACTTTTTGATGCCTTTACATGGATTGCTGTTTTGCTCACGAAAGCCAAATTCTTCGGCCCAGCTCATAATCACTGAAACTACAGCCAAAGCCATATTGGCGCGCCGCGGTGTATGAGCAAAATTGTGATGAAACTTCGTTACGTCTGCTCTGGTGATTTCAGCGATTTCTAATTTGCCTAAAGTTGGCAAGATCTGCTTGTCCAGAAGAGACGTGTAATCCTTTCTGGTGCGGGGTTTGATCTTAGGGTAGTGGGTGAGTTTAAAACGCTCTATCACTTCATTGAGGGTAGGGTATTCCTGTTTCTTTTGCACAGCAATTGACGGATCTAATTTATAAGCCATTGCCTGTCTGCGCGCCGTGTCCGGAGTGTAAGGATTATGTTGTCCGATGGTGATCCACTTTTGTCGCCCTCTGATACGGGTTTTGAGAAAATAGCTTGCTGTGGTCTTTTGGCGGCGTGCACCAAAGCCTTTTAATTCTGTATCCCAAACACAATCTCCACTTTGAAGGCGCTCAACAACTGTCTTGGTTATGCGGGCGTGAAAACTATTTTTACCACTCATGTCCGTACTCCTGTAGATACCATTCAGAATACGCAAATAGCTACCATATAGCTACCAGGACCCTAGATATTTAGTCGTAAATCTGGATGCTCATGTCGGTAGAGTGTTGGAAAAATATAGGAAAATCAAGCTGTATAGTTATGCTTCGAATCTAGGAACGCGGACTGAAAATCCGCGTGTCGGTGGTTCGAATCCGCCTCTGGGCACCACTTCTCTCTCTCACTTTTTAAGCGTGCTTCAGATGCCCACTCTTTTTTTGTTGCGGCTTCAGGTTGCCCATTAGCAACCGCGCTGCACCGGGCTACGTTGACGCATCGCCATGTCACTTGCGCTTAAGCTTGGTTCTTTCTTTGTGAGGTGAGTTCGGAATAGCTGTCAGTTTTAATCAGTTTTTTCTTGCTGCATTCAAACTGACCGAGTGAGTTTGAAGCTACTTCTTGGTGCTACTTTTTTCTCTCAGGTTTTTAAGGGCGTTTTTCTTCGTCAAGATGAGATTGAGGCATTTGTCTTTTTAGTAAAAGGGGAAGACAAAGACTTTTGTTTCGTCTTTATCTTCCCTAATCGAAGTTCTGTAACGGAGTTTAGAAGCTTCGAAATAATATTTATTCAGGCCATACAACTTCTTTTTCTGGCACGTCAGCGTCTTCTAGACCCCATTGAGCTAGAGAGTTGTCTTTCATTTGTAGAACTAGATAAACAAGCATTTCTGTGCCGTTGTTGCGCCATGTGCGAACGCCATTTGGAGCGATTTTTACAATGCTGCCTTCTTTTACGTCTAGCACTTCATCATCGATTTGAAGTTGGCCGGTGCCATTTAGAAAGATGTAGATTTCTTCATTTTGCTTGTGTGTATGGTGAAATGGCATGCCTTCGCCTGCAGGAAGAGCATTGATTGAAATTTCGGTAGAGGTAAGACCCATTTGTTCTTTTAAGAATAATTTACCAGGCACTTTACCAAGACCAGGAATTTCAACTGAATTTTCGATCCAGCTTTGTAGAGAGCCACTTTCAAACTTAGTGTAGTTTAAGCCAGTTTTGGTTGGGTTGTTTACGATAGCGTCCATTTTTATAAACTTTCTTTTGTTGTTGAACGAAGAGCCGTTCGGTTGCGATAATTTATTTTGATGTTTTTCAGAGCATCAAGTTTTTTGTAACTATATAATTTGTATTTAAGTAGTGTCATTTTTATTGTAACTCGTCAATACTAATAACAAAGGTTACGTCTATTTTGGGGTAACAATTTAATCACGAGACTGTGAAGAGGTGGGTTTCATTGGGAGAGGTAAGGACTTTTTTGAGGGAGTTTTGTTGGGTTTATATAAAAAAACCGCAACTGGTATCTCAATAATATCAGTTGCGGCTTTTTGTTGTTTTGTCTGATTGTTTTAGAGTGTGAGTTTATTCAGACTTTAGATAGTCACTTGCCAAATTGCACCATAGTTCGACACCTGTTGGTATGATGTCATCGTTGAAATTAAAATCTGGGGCGTGGAGGCCGGGGTTTTTGCCTGAGCGTTCAGCACCGAGCCAGATGTAGGCGCCTGGGCATTCCTCTAGCATGAAAGCGAAATCTTCAGCGGCCATGCTTGGTTTTAAATCTTGAATAAGCTTAGTTTTGGGATCTAATTTTTCAATTACACTTTTTGCAAATTTAGTTTCGTTTGCTGAATTAATAGTGGCTGGATAGCGGCGCTGGTAATCGATTTTAGCTTCACAGCCAAGGCCGTTTGCGATTGAGTTTGTGATGTTTTTTAAATTTGTTTCGATTTTATCACCGACATCTGCTTCAAACCAGCGGACTGTACCAGAAAGTTTGCAGCTTTCAGGGATGACATTATATGTATTGCCGCCATTGATACTGGTTATTGAGACAACAGCTGCTGATAAGGGGGATATGTTTCTTGAAACAATTATTTGAAGGGCGTTGCCAATTTGAAAGGCCGTCGTTACTGGGTCAGCTCCTTTATGAGGCATGGCGGCATGGGCGCCTTTTCCTTTTACTTCAATGTCAAATATAGCGAAAGCTGCCATGGCTGGACCGCTTAATACACCGGCTGAGCCAACAGGTAGATCTGGCCAATTATGAATGCCGAAAACAGCGTCCATTGGGAAGGTTTTAAAGAGCCCGTCTTCTATCATACGTTTAGCGCCGGCTTCGTTTTCTTCAGCGGGTTGGAAAATGAAGTGAATTGTCCCATCAATCGTTTCATCAGTTGCTAGCAAGCGGGCAGCAGCCAGAAGCATGGCCATGTGACCATCATGGCCACAGGCGTGCATGACACCTTCATGGCGAGAGGAATAATCTAACCCTGTAATCTCTGATATAGGCAGAGCGTCCATATCGGCTCTTAGGCCAATTTTCCGGTTTGAGGTGCCGCGCTTTAAGGTGCCAACCACACCTGTTCCAGCTAACCCACGGTGAACCTTTAGACCAAATTCGGTTAGTTTTTTCGCAATGAAGTCTGAAGATTGAACTTCTTTGTAGGCTAGCTCAGGAATTGAGTGAAGGTGATGGCGCCAAGCGACAGCTTCACTGACAATTGTGTTCTTATCTAAAGATTGCATGATGTTTCTTCCTCAGTGTTTTTCATGCGGTAACGAAAGTCGCAATGGCTGGCGCCTTGCATGATGGTTTGTGTTCTCTTTAATTCCATATTTGGATTGTAACCCGTGCAGAATTTTCCATCACGATTACATGAAAGTACGTGACCAATTTCTCCTAAGCCCATTGCATGATACATTTCGGCATAACGGCATTTGGTGACATTAAAGTCTAATTTATTAGGTTCTTCCTTAAGAATATCAACTTTTAAAGCGTCATTGGCTGTCCAATTTGGGAGGATGTCGGCCATATCTTGTAAATTGGGGTCACGCCCTAATTTTTTGCGGTGCTCATCTCCAAAATCAATAGCGGCCTTTGAGACGGCTGCATCAATTGTTTCAATTGCAACTTCTTTGCCATGACTTTCTTTCAGAACATCATAGATGTTTTTAATCATTTCTGCTTCAATTTTTCTGCGTTCGATGATGGGGAGGGTCATCTTTCATTTCCTTTGTTTAAGCAACTTCACGATTATCGCGCCAACGATAATAAGCTAATAATTTGGGTGCTACTTCTGTTCCTACTGAATGAAGTGGGTAGGGACGAATGGGGGTGATGGGAATTGGTAACTCATCTATTGGGGTGCCTGTTAAGGCTTTGGCAAAGGCATTTCCGAGGCTTATAGAGAGGGCTACGCCTCTGCCGTTACATGCTGTCCAACTCCAGAGGCCAGGTTCTGGATTGTAAAAACGCGGCATGCGGTCAGCGGTCATGCCAATGCGGCCACTCCAGACATAGTCGAATTTTGGTTTGCCTAGGTTTGGAAATGTTTGGTTTAACCGTTCACCGATGATGTCTTTTAAGCGTGTTTCTGCATCTCTTTGGTTGATCAGGGCGCCGCCGGTGATGAGGCGGTTTCGGGCATCCCAGCGAAAGAAGCGAAGGTCACCTCTTGTGTCTGAAACAGCGTGATCTTCAGGTAGGATTGTTTCTCTTAAAGCTTTATTTAATGGTTCTGTTGCCATTTGATAGGTGACGACAGGGATGATGGAGCGAGATTGTTTTGGTGACAGATTTCGCTCAAATTGGTCAGTGTAGGCATTTGTTGCGAGCATGACTTTGTTGGCAATGATAAGGCCTTCAGCTGTTTTAATATGCCATTTGGACTTTACTTTATTAAGAGTAAGTGCGGGGGTGTTTTCAAAAAGCTGGCCGCCTTGTTTTTTGACGTTTGCAGCAAGGCCATGAACGAGAGCGAGTGGGTTGATGTGCCCGCCAGAATGGCAAAGTAAACCACCGTACCATTGATCAGAGCCGATAAGGTCGGCTGACTCTTTTGCATTGAGCAAGCTGACGTTACCACCTAATTTTGACCAGGCTTCAACTCGTTTTTTTGACAGATTTAAACGGCCAGGTGTATGAGCTGGTTGGAACCAGCCATTTTGTTTTGCCTCACAGGCTATGTTTTCATCTTTCACAATATCAAATAAATATTGCGCACTATTTGCTATTAGTTTTGCAAAGCGAAGGCCTGCTTTTCCATGTTTTTTAATGATAGCGTCTGGTTCTGTACCGCTCATGGTTGGGATGACCTGGCCGCTGTTGCGACCAGACGCGCCAAACCCTATTTCGGCAGCTTCAATTATACTTACTTTTTGCCCTTCATTTAAAAGGTGAAGCGCTGTTGAGAGGCCTGTGAAACCACCTCCAATAATAGCGATGTCTGTTTCTAGCTCTTCTTTTAAAGGGGCATGTGGTACTCTTTTTTTTGTGACATTGGACCACAATGAATTTGAGTTTTGCATGACTAGAGATCTTTCGTTAATGAAAAAAGGTAACCTTTTAAAGTGCTTTATATAAGTTACATTAAGTTTTATAACTTGTCAAATCGATTTAATCAGGTTACAATTGTTGTATGTCAAATGAATGTTGTAATACAGTGCTTAGCTCTGAAATTGACTTTCCGCCCATTATTGTGGGGGATCAATTAGCTCTTGATTTTATTAATACAATTGCTGCTCCGAAGGGGGAGCCGATTGAGTGGATTGGCACGGGTGCCGATTTTTTAGATTGGTTGGTTGTTGTTGAGGCCATTACTCCCTCTGAGAGGGAGTTGATTGATAGCAAGTGGGCTTTGCAAGAAATTAATGAGGTTGCGAGCGAAGCGCGTGAGATACGTGAATGGTTTCGCGATATTGTTATTCGGATTAAAGACCAGGGACGCGGTGCTTTAATGCTCTCTGACATTGAAAAACTGAACGATCTTTTGTCCCTTGAAAAAATTGAGCGTTATGTTGAGCCGGGGCAAAATGGTGAAGAGATCCAACTTGAAGCGCGCCGCCTTTGGACTGAACCGAGAGAGATTTTGGTCCCCATTGTTAGTGCCATGGCTGAATTGCTTGCCGAAGGTGATTTGAACTTAACGCGTGAGTGTAAAAACGAACCTTGTACTTTGTGGTTTTATGACCGGACTAAAGGGCACCGCCGGATGTGGTGTAGCCCTGCTATGTGTGGGAACAGAGCAAAAGTGGCTGCTTATCGAGAGCGGCAAAAAGCAGGTCAAACAGATAGCTAAGTATTATTCATTAAATTTTAAAAGCAATGTTGGACCATTGTAATTTTATTTAAGTTTTTTCTCACTTAGGTTTGATTTTTTATGACACTAGAAAACAAGTCAAAACTTACTTTTGCTCGTTTATCGGATGTGCCGAGAGATGAAATTCTCTCGCATATGTCTGAACCTCGTGTTGCTGAACATATGCCGCTTTTAACCACTCTCTGGGATCAACAGGCTGTTTCAGAATTTGTTTCAGCTAAAGAAGCTTGTTGGGAGCGAGAAGGATTGGGGCACTGGGCCTTTCTCATTGATGGATGTTATGTTGGTTGGGGAGGTTTTCAAAAAGAAGGAGATGAGTGGGACTTTGGATTGGTGTTGAGGCCAGAAAAGTTTGGATTTGGGCCATACATCGTGAAAGAGTTGCTCGAATTTGCTAAGGCTGATGTGCGTATTCCTTTTGTCACTTTTCTTTTACCGCCATCGCGAAAAAATTTGCGAGGGTTGCAGCGACTTGGTGCTTCTTTTGTTGAGACAGTTGAGTATGAAGGGCATGAGTTTTTAAAATATAAGCTGGATACGGTTTAAACTCCGCTTTTCTCTTCTACTTTTTTAATAAACTTTATCATCTTCTCAAGAATGTTTGTTTGCTGTTTTAGCGGTAGGCCTATATTTAGCATGATGTCGATATGTGAGACCTTGGGGAGTAGATTAGTTTCAATATCAACTTTGTTTTCTTGCAAGGCTTTGCTTAGAGTTTCCATGTTCCAGCTTTTTACAACCGTGTCTTTTTCTCCGTGAAAGAGAAGTGTTGCGGGGCTTTTTGAATTCACGAATGCTACGGGGCGGGCGAGGTCTTCGTTTTTTATAGTTGAGAAAATATCTTTTGTTGTTGGCCAAGTGACGGGATTAAAGGCATAGGGCCCTGCAAAGCCGATGAAGCCTGATGGTTTGAATTTGGGATTAGAAGCATCAGGGAATTTTTTTAGATATGATTGATCGTAAGCCATGAGTGCTGCGATGTGAGCGCCGGCGGAATGACCAATGAGAATGATGGGGCGTTCTTCTTTTTTTGCCAAGTTCTGCCAGACCCAGTTGTAGGCAAGAGCGGCGTCATTTACGAATTTTGGAAATCTTACTTCTGGGAATAAGCGATAATCGGGGATGATGACATCAAACCCTTTTGAAGCGAGTTCTGCGCCGATGACGTGATAAATTGAT
>JAEPQF010000055.1:0-8589 GCA_017640685.1 Hyphomicrobiales bacterium | reverse complement strand
GATTTTTCTCCACTTTTCCATCCGCCGCCATAATAAAAAATGAGGATTGGTTTTTGAGTGCTGCCTGTTTTGAGTTTGTAGAGATCGAGTGTTTGGCGAGATAAAGAACCGTAGGGGATATTGTTTTGAACAGAGATATTTTTCTTTGCAAGCATTTGGCTCGCAAGGCTCATGGCTTTGGTTTTTGCTGTTGGGCTGAGCATTAGAATGCTTATAAATGAGATTAAAAGACCGAGAAATAAAAAGAAAAATAACTTCATAAGGTTTGCTTTTCCTTTGGGGGCTTTGTTGCACTTAATATATACGATCTTAAGGGGAATTTAGTTTCAAAGAAAATTGATGAGGTTGCTATTTTATAAGTTAAGGCAGCCTTTTTTTACATTAAGGCTGCCGTTATAATTTTGCAAAAAGGCTTTATTTAGGGAACCCAAATTTTCTATTTTTATTTTGCCATTTGTCTTTTGGGATAATCTCTTCAATTGTGTCCCAATGCTCGACAATTTTGCCATTTTCAATTCTGAATAAATCATAAAAAGAAACATGTTTGCCTAAAAATTTTCCTTCTGCAACTGAGAGGACGAAGTTGCCTTCGCCTAATATGATATGACTTTTTTCATATGTCATAGGTGTGCCGGCTTTTGCCATTGCAGCGAGGGCTTTGCCCAAGGCGTCCAGACCGTCAGCGACATTTGGATTATGTTGATGGTATTTTTTAGTTGAGATGTAGTTGGTGATTTTTTCAACTTTGCCATTGAGCAATATATCCTCAACAAAGTTTTTAACTAAGGTTTTGTTCTCTTTGGTTTTGTCTAAATTTGTTATTTTTGTTGGTCCGTCGATTTGACTGCGACCCGATGTTGTTTTGGTTGCTGTTTGTTGGAGGTTATCCCAATGTTCGACAATGAGGCCATTTTCAAAGCGGAAAATATCAAAACCGATTTTCGGGCCAAAGAAATTATAATCTGTGTGGGTGAAGATATAATCTCCGTCACGAAAAGTTCTCACGACATTCACTTTGGCGCTGTCTTTAGGTAATTGACTAAGGATCTCTCCAAAGCCAGCTAGTCCATCTTTTACATTCAAATTATGCTGTATGTATTTTTGTGGGTTTATATATGAGACAGGTTTTTGATCACCTGTCTCAATGCTTTTGAGCAATTGTTTGACTTGGGTTTTCATTGTGATTGTATTTTGAGGCTCTGACATGTTGGGTTCTTTTGCATTGAGTGCCGTGCTTGATAATGGGAGGACACTTGCTAAGAAGATCGCGGCTATTTTTCTCATTTTTTTGCTTCCTTAAAGGTTGTTATTTGAAATGATTTTTTCTTTAAGGAACTATTTGTTATATTGATGTCTAAAGTAAAGTAGGTACCTTTAAGTAACTATAATGATTTATTGCAAAGTTATTGATATGATTAAGAAAAAAGATTTGCCAGTCTGCCCTGTTGAAACATCTCTTATGTTAATTGGTACGCGCTGGGGGCCTTTGATAGTGCGTGACCTGCTTACTGGTACGAAACGTTTTGGTGAATTGAAGTCCTCATTGGGTGGGGTTTCTCAAAAAGTATTGACGCAAAATTTAAGAAGCCTTGAGGGGTATGGCTTGGTGAAAAGAAAAGTTTATGCAGAGGTACCGCCACGAGTTGAATATTCTCTTACGGAATTGGGGCAATCTATAAAGCCTATCCATGATGCATTATGGCAATGGGGAGAACATTATAAAAAGAAAGTAAAGAGATGATTTTCTCAGAACTACTTCTGAGCGCTGCTTTAAATAATTGAAGCAGCGTTTTTTCTATGTGGTTTCAAGATTGTTGATAAATGTGTTTTGCAGGACCTTATTGAATTTTTCAGGCTGTTCCCAAAATGGGAAGTGACCACATGCTTTAATGATTTGAAAGTTAGGGTAAATATTTGTGAGATCATCAATTTGTTCTAGGGTGATGAAGTCTTGTTCGCCGGTGATGAGTTTTACTTTTGAAAGTTTTGGAAGGGTTTGACTGTAATCAAAATTTTTTAGTTTTTTGGCAAGGGTTAAATAGGTTTTTGTGTCGGGAGAGAGGCCTTGCGTTGGGATGTTTCCAGTATCGACCACATAATATGGGAGTAGAGTTTTCATAACTTTGCTCCCCTTTTTATTGGTAAGTGTCCAGAGAGTTAGTTTTAATTGATCTAGCTTTGATATGCGTTTGATTAAATTTTTAGAGCAGTCATTGTATTTGTGTGAAGTCACAGGTGTAGGGTTGATTAGCAAACAATTTCCAAACTCGCATGATGGTTCGTTTGAAAATTTTGGATCTGCTTGAGAGGCTAAAAATAAAAGGCATCCCCATGAATGGGCGATGACATTCAGGGGGCGATTATTTGCTAAATGATTACTGAGAAATCTGAAATGTTTGTAGATTAACTCTGGTGAGAGTTTTTCTTTTTGGTTTTTTGTTGAGGCTAGAGTGGGTTGATCATAGAAGATCAAAGTGTGAGTTTTACTTAATGGTAGTAATGGTTCGATGAGGTAGTCATGTGTGTACCCAGGACCGCCGTGCAGGACGAGTATTGATGGGTTTTCTAATGACTTCTTGCCTATTGTTTTTATTGTTGTCTCGCCAAAAGGTGTAGAGAGGATTTCTGTTTGCATTAGATTTTTCTTTAATTATTGAGTTTAATCAGATGTTTAGTGATTAAAAGGTGTCACTGTGAAATAATTATTGTTTTTATTGATTTGCGCTTCTGGTGGTAAGAGTTCGGCAAGTTTTGTTGGATGGATAAATTCATCAGCAAACCAAGGATAGATTTTGGGATTAAAAATAGATTTAATCCACTCTATGGTTTTTGCATTTCGAGGTGTTTTTTTAACGCCAGAATGGTAGGTCAACCAAATATCAAGACTGCTTTTAATTCCCATATCAACGGGAATGACAGGGGCATTTAACGCTAGGGCATAAGTTGGGAGAGCGCCAATACCTGCTCCTCTTTCAATGGCATAAAAAAGACCTGGGCTATTATTCGTTTTTATACCAACATATTTTTTGAAGCTATCCAAGCCTAATAGTTGTGCGTAGATTTCTTCTTCTTTTATGCTTTCGGTTTCCATAATAACAAATTTATGAGTGCCTAAATCGTCTGATGTTGGTATGCCATGTTTTTTGATATAGTCTTCAGAGGCAAAGGGGTAGACGTGGAGACTTGCTAATCTTGTTACGATCAGGTCAGGATTTTTTGATTCTTGATAGTGAATGGCAAAATCTGATTCCAACCTTAAAACATCAAGGCTTTCCATTGCGCATTTCACATTGATCACCAAGTTGGGGTATAGTTTTTGAAAATCGACTAATCTTGGTATCAACCAATAAATACCGAGCCCTTCTGTAATTGAGATGCAGACCTCTCCTTCAATATCTTCATCTTTTTGAGAGCGATTATGGAGTAAATCTACTAGAGATTTTTCCATGAGTTCGGCGCTCTCTTTTATTAGGAGAGCTTCATCTGTGATGATGATCCCTTCTGGCAACCGCTCGAAAAGTCTTAAGTTTAATGTTTCTTCTAAATGGTTGATCCGTCTCACCACAGTTGAGCTGCTTGTATTTAATTTAACCGCGGCTTTTCTGAAGCTTGTTTCTTTTGAGCAAGCAAGGAAAATTCTTATATCGTCCCAGGAGACATTGTTCAAATTGGGTATGTTTTTACTGTGTTCTAAAATTGCAGCACCCCTGTGCAGAATTGTCTGCATCCATCCAATTATTTACTTGCTATACATCATTACTTCTTATTCATCAGCATGCAAGCACTAAGAGATTGGAACTTCAATGAAATCTCACGATCTTTTAAGTATTTATCAAGTTTCTAGGCATGAGTTTGATTTGCTGGCTTCGAGTAAAAGTCGTTTTGTAAGTGTTAAAACGGCTGCAAAACAAGATGCTCAACGGTTATACCAGTTTATTGATGACTATTTATGTTGTTCTGTTAATAAGTTGCAACTCATTGAAGATTTAATATCTAGAAATGGGCAAAGTGTCTTTCTTTTTGAAAAACAGGAACAACTTGTAGGGTTTTATGCTTTACAAATGTTGAATGATTTTGGTTTGAAGGCTTTGCTTTTAGGGGAGTTTGATGGGGCGCGCCCTGATAAGCTTTATCTAGCAAATGGGCATCAGCAGATTTCTGGTCTTTATGTTTGGGCGTATATAGCACCTGGGCTTGCAGCTAATGGTGTGCGTTATGTAAGTTATATTCTACAACAAGAGAAATTTCGGCATATTAATCTTTATGCGCGCCCAGTGACGGATGAAGGAGTTAGAATTACGCTTGATTTTGGGTTTGAACCTATTAAGGCGTCATCTGATGGGCTTTATTGTTATACAAGGTTAGTCAATCGAGTCAGACGTTTTAGACAAGCTGCGTAAATTATAATTTCATCCGAATAGTATTTGATGGGTGAGGCGCCCTTCTGTTAAAGCTGCTGGAATGGCGGCACTCCAGAGGCCTATGTAATTGCCGATCATGAAACCAGCATGGATGCGGGTGCCTTTTGGTGATTGAATAAACTTAATCGCAAAAAACGCTATTGTGAGGCCGACAATGACCCAGATTGAGAGGGCATGTATCCAGCTGAATTTATCTCCAATCCAAAAAGATGAGATGGCAGTGTATAGCATAAGTGAGGCCCATATTCGGCCTAAGAGTTTGTGATGTTTTGTTCCTTTTCTTAAGAGTAGAACAATGGCGCCGATGATGAGGGCCAATGAGGCTGTGATTAAGTGTGAGATAATAACGGGGTTTATGATGATCTCGGAAGGGGCTCCAAACATTTTTGGTCTCTTTTTATTTGTTTGACTGTTTGAAGATAAAAAAGTTTAAACGCCGCCTCAAATTTTCAGGCGGCGTTTCGTGAGTCTAGGACTTAGTTTTAGTACGCTTTTTTGTATTTTTTATATTTGTAGATCTTTTTATGAGGTTTCCAGCCAACGCATTTGTTGTGGCATTTGTGACCAACGTGAACGCGTTTTTTACGCTTACATTGGTACTTGTAGCCATATTTATCAATGCAAGTGCCCCAAACGACTTTCACTTTGTAAATTGGTTTGCAAACTTTTTTCCATTTATAGCATGCTGCTGATGCACCGCTTGTTGCGCCGAATGACAGCAATCCGAAAATGGCTAATATGCTGAATAGTTTTTTCATTTTCTTACTCCGTATTTTTTAAGTTAGATTTCTAGTTTAGTTTTTTGAAACGTGGAATTTGATTGACGTTGCGTCATGAATTTCACGTTCTGGTTCTGCGTGTTTGTCAATTTCGATACGCAAGCCGCGGGTCGCGTATTCTTGCGTGAACTCTTTTTTGATGTGTTCGATTTTCTTTTCATCAACTTTGTGAGTTCCCAGGCCACCGGCACGACACTGAACAAAGAGTTCTTCTGAGCCGGCTGGTTCTGCAAAGCGTAGTTTAACTTTGCTTGAGACCGGTAGGTGGCGCACTTCACCAGCTTTCAAGATCGGATTGCCAAGGACGGCTTCTCCGCTCATTGTTGGTGGCAAGGTGACGATTGAACCATCAGCTTGTTTGTAGATGATGTTGAGTTCACATGTTTTGCTGGTTGAAACTGAGAATTTCAATAGCTCACCAAAGTAGAATTGGTTTTTTGGAACTTTCACAACAAGGTTCAAACGTTTGGTTCTTTTTTCGTGACGATCTTTAGCTGTTAAAGTCACGGGTGTGAATTTTACCTTTTTCACATGTGTGTCTTTTGCTTTCACGTCTTTGTGTGCAACATCCGTTAATGGGTGGAATGCAGACTCTAGCCCAAGCAGACCAATTGCTAATTGTGGGAAGAGTTGCTCATATTGCAAGCGTTGTAGCTTTTGGCCATTGTTTAGCAAGTCTCTTACACGTAGACCCTGGCGAAGTGCATCGTTATATTTCGCTGGGATCGATTCAATGCGTCTGTTAAATTGCTCAATGGTTTGTCCAAATTCAGCGGCAACACGTTGATGGTTCAAGACATCTTGATATTGATCAGCCAAGTAGCCGATGATTTCTCTTGGTGCGTAAGCGCCTTCGACTAGGACAGATACATTTTCAAAGCGACCATCTTCTAATCTGCGGCCAATGCCTAATTGCAAGAGGGCTTCAGTGAATGTTTTTTGGTCCTTCTTGTAATATTTACGCAGAGTTTCTTTGCCAGGATAAAGTTCCTTTAAAAACTTCATTTGATTAACAGTGAAGCTTGAAGACTTTTCAGCAAAGGCGCGAAGTTCATCTCTTTTGAAGATGATGCCATCTGCGTGGCATGACATACATGAAGCTGCATTAACCACTTCAACGCCTAACCCTGGTGGGCGGGTGTGATCGCGTACCACATCTGTTGGACCAGATGGGATAAACTTATCTTTTCCGTCAGCTAAGTAATAGGCTTGAAGACCATTTGGAAGTGAGAAGAACACTTCGCCACCATCATGAACAAAAGGTTCTGCATGGTCTGGTAAGTTGCGCACACCTACAGGGCCGAATGGATGTTGTAGGAGTGAGCGTTCGCCATCACTGCCGCCAAAGTCATATGATTTCCAATAGTATCCACCTGTTGGTAAATCATGGCGCTCAATAAGACGGTTGTGGTCTGATACGTTTGAGTGACCTTGTGTGAAGGCAGCACGTACTACATCACCTTTATCAATATTGTGGTTGGCGTTAATACCGATTTGTTTTTCAAGCTCAGGTAGCGTGTCTGGTAAATGCAGTAGCTTATTGTACAGGGGGGCTCTGCTTGCCGTAAAGGCAAACCAGTCACCTTTTACAATTGGTGCTTTTGCGTGAGTGATGTGTTGGATTTGGCTTAGAGCATCACCTTTAATACCATGGACAGCATAGGGGTAGAGTTTTTCAACTTCAGCCCATTTGTGATCATCCCAATTTAAATCAGCGATGTTGATGCGAACAACAGTGCCGTTTGTGCCTTCTACAATGGTTGGTTTGTGAAGTTTTGGTGAGTATGACACTGAGTTGATTAATTTTGCGATCGCTAGTCGGTAATAATTTTGACTTGCGTTCACTTGCTCATTGGTCGCTTTTGCAGGCGCTGCATTATAAAGATGTGTGAGGCTAATGTAACGCGTTGTTTTGCGATCAAATTCAGAGACATTGACTAAATCTGCAAGGATTGCTTTTTGCATCGCTTCTTCTTCAAGGAATGGACGATCATCAAGCTCTACAGGTTCTTTTTTAGCAGCACTTTCTTCTTCCTCTTCGCCGTCAGAGCCGACTTTGATGAGTTTAGCTTTTTGCTCTTGTGGTTTTAATTCTTTGATCCACTGAGCAAGGCTTGCTACTTCTTCTTTTGTTGGGCGTTCGCCATGTTTTGGCATGGTGCCATCTAGGATTGAGAGGAAAACGTCTGACTTTTCCGGGTTGCCAGGTGTGACCAATGTTGTGTCAGCTGCTAGTGTGTTCAAATTTGTCCAGATGAAGTCTTTTTTCGCTGCTTCCTTGCCGCTAGTGCCGTGGCAAGAGCCACAATATTTTGCAAAGAACTCTTCGTTTTTGTTGGTCAAAACATTATCTGTTGAGGCAACTACAGGCTCTTCTGTGTAAGCAACCGGTTGGATCGTTAACTCAGTTTTTTCAGCCTTTGTGTTGGCCAAATAGCTGTACATGGCTGAGATGTCTTCTTTGCTCAGCTTGTTCATGTTTTTAACGACCTTTAACATGCCTTTGTCAGTCATTGGTTTGCCGCGCAAAGTTTTGCCCTGGGTCATTGCGGTTAGGAATGAGTCTAGGCCTTTGCGTTTTAATTTTGAGGCTGTGATCCCTGGAACGGAAACACCATTTAAAACGGAGCCTTCAAAGGCTCGAGACTGATCTAAAGTTTGAAAGAGTGATGAGCGCGGCGTGTGGCACTCAGCACAATGAGCCACATGCTCTACTAAGTATTTACCTCTATTATATTGAGCATCTTTTCCAGCTTGTGGAATGAATTGTGAAGGAAGAGCAGCTGCAATTTTCCAGAGGCCGATGCTGTTTCTTAAACTGTAAGGGAATGAGAGGCTGTGAGAAATTGAGGCTGTTGATACAGCTGGTAGAGATTTAATATAGGCGAAAATATCGAAAATATCTTTGCGGCTCATACCTGCATATGAGGCATAAGGAAATGAGGGGTAATAGTGATCACCTTTAGGGGAAACGCCTTCTTTAAGAGCTGCATAGAAATCTGCTTTTGTCCATTTGCCAATGCCATGGGTTAAATCTGGTGAGATGTTTGGTGTGACAAATGTTCCAAACTCTGTTTTGATTTCATAACCGCCAGAAAGTTGTTTTGGGTCACCGTCTTTGCCATGGCATGAGCCACATCCTGCAATGGTGAACATATATTCTCCATTTTTCAGATCTGACTTTTCTTGGGCATGGAGGAGTTGTGGTGTACTTAGGGTTGCGACCCCTAACAAGGCAATAAAAAGTGATGATTGCTTGGTTTTCTTTATCACTTCTTTAGGCTTCGATGTTGCCTTGAATATATGTTTTCTATAGGTGACACCCTTCAAAAAAGACGGTTTCATGGATTAGTCCCTCACTCTATTAAGTCTTTAACTCATTCTTGAGC
>JAEPQF010000054.1:12621-22196 GCA_017640685.1 Hyphomicrobiales bacterium | reverse complement strand
AAAAAGTTGGGGCTTCAATTTACCCAGGTTTCTTACATCCTCATCATTTTACTGGGGATGTATTTACTCTACTCACTCATTTATAGAAAATGGAAATCAAGACAAACTCATTCTGAGCATCATCATCACAATCATACTCACTCCCATTCGCACGACCACGATCACACCCATAACCACCACCATAGTCATGAGCATCACACCCATGACCATCATGACGAATGCGGCTGTGGGCACAGTCACATTCCAAGCGCTCATGAAGTACAAGGTAAATGGGACATAGCAAAAATTATATCTCTTGTTCTCTCTGTGGGTTTGCGTCCCTGCACAGGCGCGCTTTATGTGTTAGCTCTTGCTTTAATTAAAGGAGTGTTCTGGGTCGGAGTAGTGTCCGTTTATGCTATGGCGCTGGGTACAGCGATCACCATTTCCTTAGTGACAATGGCAGTTGTTGGCGGTCGGCAAGTAGCCTTTGTAACTTCATCAGGCAATAGTCGCTTTGGAAACTATCTCTATGATGTTTGCACAATGGGTGGGGCTATCGTCATAATCCTTTTCGGAAGTCTTTTACTTTCTTCTTCCTTCACCCCAATAACACCGTTTTAATGACACAAGACAACAAAATTAATCATATTTTTTAACTAATAGAATTAACTAGTTAGACAAAACTTGATTGAGCATTCCTGATTTAACTGAGACAGTCCAGCCAAGGGTAACCAGGGATGTAAAAAAATGTTGTCACGTTGGATGGGCTATGTGGCTATGGCGCTGATGGGTGCGTTTTTAGCTCAAGCTGTCACAAAAGAAACAACCAAAAAGCTCGAAGAAAAATTTGAACTCATCATGTTCAAAACCAGCATATGTAATCATTGTGCTGTGTTCGATCATGATGTTGCAACGCTTTATAACAAACATTCACTCGCCTTAGAGGCACCATTGGTCAATGTTAATCTAGATGACGCAGGCACAGGGAAATATCACTTAACAAGACCTTTAGAGGTTGTGCCAACATTTGTAATAATGAAAAATGGTAAGGAAATAGGGCGTTTATCAGGCATGATTGATAAATTCATGTTCCTAGCTTTCGTGAGAGATAAAATTTATCCAACAACAAAAATTGCCAAGCATTAAAAAGGCCTGATAAGATAACAATCATGGGGAAGAACGAATTTAAGTTCTTAAAAAGCTAAAAGAGTAATGCGTTGCTGAAATTTTGTGAACGGGTCAGCAAAAATATAGATGACCTTACGGTCAAACTTGCAAAGCTATCAAGCTGGATCATTCTGGTTTTGATCGTTGTGATGTTCTTTTGCCTAATTTTAAAAAATGTCTTTGGCATTACCCCGCATGTCTTTCTCAATTTTAACTTTTATTCTTTGGGCTTAATCATGCTAGCCGGGTGTGGAAACGCTATTCTTACTGATAAGCACCTTAGAAAAATCGTTGTTTACAAAAAACACACTGAAAAAAAACAAGCAATCATAAATTTATTTAGCGCTTTGTTTTTAACCATCCCAACATCAATGATTATCTTTGGATTGTCATGGAACTATTTTATCGAAGAATGGCAGGCTCAAAATAATATTTTTTTATGGGAAAAGTTTACAGATCCCACTTTTGTAAGAACGGTAAGCCTAATACTATTCATGAGTATAATTACTATCTTCACACAGCTAACCGCCTTGGCAGCTATCTCAAACGCATGTAAATCAATCAAAATATTAAGCCATAAATCTCCTCACATTTTAGTCCCCCCTGAAAATCAAATAGGGGAGAGATAAGAGATTATGGAGTATTTCAAAACGGAATTTAGTTTTATTTTATCTGAATTAACGTCATTAATTCCAGAAGAAGGTGGGCTAGCTCTTTTACTAATTATAGTTACAATTTTGATGATTTATGCGGGCAGCTCAATTGCCTTTAGTTTGTTTGGAACAGCAGCACTGTTTGCAGCTGTCTCGCTTGTCTCAGGCGGCATATATGGAAATGTTTTTCCCCCCTTTGCACCTGAAATAGAGGCGATATTCTTAAGCCCCGTTTTAATCGCTGTACCTTTATTATTATTCACAGCACTAATGATCGAAAGAGCTTTTGTCGTAGAGAATTTAATCGAAAAATTCATCAATCACTGGAAGCAAAAATCAGAAGCAATGCTGTTTACAGTGTCGTTAATTGATATTCTCATTTCAATTTTAGCAGCAACAATCTGCCTACTATTAGCACCTCTAGGCGCACTTAGACTCCCTTTGCTCTTAAAAGCTAAAAATCATGTTCTTTTAAACAAGGAGAGCATTCAAACGTTCTTTCAAACGGGGCCAATGAGACAAGCAAGTTTCATGAGCTTGCCGGTTATGATTATACTTGTAGCAGGGCAGTTGACCAAAATGAGTTTGGAAATAAATAATTTATCGGTGGGAAAAGCTACTTCATCAAAAGACTTACTTTCAACTTTAACGGCAACAGATCTAATCATCGCTGCGTTAGTCCCAGGGATATTATTGGTAGGCCTTTATGGGCTATTTCAATTAGCACTATTGTTTAAAAACCCAAATCACTATGCTTATAAAAAAGCTGAAACCAAACAAAGTGTAAATCCATCAAGCACCAAAGAGCTTTTCATAGCCCTCCTGCCTGCAGCGCTTTATATCTTAGTTCTCATTTCAGCTGTTTTATTCATTAAATTATCAATAACTGAAATTACAAGTTTGGCCGCAATAGGTGCAATTTTTTTAGCCTCTCAAAAACTAGCACCGCAAAAAAATAATATTTATCTCAACAGCGTGATTTCCTTTTTGGGTTTAGCGACTGTTAGCCAATTTTTCCCTCTCAATATTACCAGTTTTAAATTAACCCCCTGGAATGGGGCTGGCCTTGCGATAGCTATCTTTTTCATCAGCTATCTTGCATATGGCCTATATCATGCTATCAAAGAGCTATACTTGGTACACCCAAAAAGTGAGAGTAATAATAAGCACATAGTTGAGCAATCATTCCTGGAAGAAATCCTAAGAGAGGCTTATGAACACTCTGTAAAACTGATAACACTTCTCATTGCAGCAAGTTTTTATCTCATTGTTTTTAAAGCGCTGGGCGGAGATAATTTGGTCAAGGCCGGTCTGGAAAGTTTTGCAGAACTCAATGGTTTTGTTCTTGTCTTATCGCTTTTTACAATCATGCTTACAGCAAAATTTTTCAGTCCCTATATAGCGCTCTTGGTAGCAATGCCAATTTTAATGCCACATATGTTTACACTTACAAACATCCAGGCAACGAATTTTAATTTTCTTTGGCTTGGCATCATCATTGTCATTTCTCTCCAAATAATCATTTATTCTTTTTTGGTGCCTGAAAAAGAAAAAGCGCAAGATGCGAACCTTACTTTACAAGAACAAATTCACCAAACAAAAATCCCCTTCATAGCCTTTCATGTTTTGATATTAGCCCTGATATGTCTTTTCCCTGGAATGGTGAATTGGCTTAGTACGGTCAATTAATTACTGAGGAATTCATAAAAATTCACAAGATAATAGGCCTCACAAAAGTTTTATAAAAACTCTAGTTGCAAATCATTCCTAATTGCACTATATCTCGAAACAGATATTTTATCATGTGAAAACCCTGCATTCGGCGTGTCGTACAAAAGTGGGTACCGGTTTTGTGAAAAAGACACGCAAAACAAAAAGATAGAGCATGACATTGAATTTAATAATAAATGACATGCTCTAGCAAAGTGAATGCAGTAGAGCGATTTAAAAAGGCGATATTCATGACTGAACTCGTATTAAAAACAAGTAAATGGGCCCTCGAGTGGACAGGCTTAAAGCACTTTGCCCATCCTAGTCGTTTACTATTAATCGCTCTTTTAACAATAATGATGTTCTCAACAGAACTTCGCCCTCTCATTCTAGGTGCTATGTCAGATGCTTACTTAGCCGTAACTGTATTTGTTGCGGCAACTTTGGCGGTTTTCTACATGCTAGAACGTGGACTTGGCATTGATTTAGGTCGTAAAATGGCAGGCGCAAAACATTGGCAAGCGCCAATTGCCTCTTTCCTTGGCGCGCTACCAGGGTGTGGCGGTGCGATCATTGTTGTGACCCAATATACAAAAGGGATGATCTCTTTTGGCTCTGTCGTTGCTGTTCTAATTTCGACCATGGGCGACGCCGCATTTTTATTATTAGCCCGCGAACCACTTACAGGTGCCGCTGTTCTAGCAACTGGTTTTATCTGCGGTTCTGTAGCCGGTTGGATCATTGATTATATTCATGGTCCAAACTTCATGCGTCCTTCAAAAGAAGACTATGAAAATAAAATCGCCGAGGCTCAGGCACAGTTAGAAGCTCAGTCAGAGAAAAAACCGTTTTCACTCGATTTTTTAAATAATGTTTGGCTTGCTCTTTTAATTCCTTCAATTGTCATCGGTCTGGCTCTTGCGTTTCTAGTTGATGTAGACGCTTTATTTGGTGCAACTCTAGCGAAACATGAGCCAACTCTTTGGATTGGTGCAACAGGCGCTCTATTATGTTTGCTTCTGTGGGCGTTCTCAAATCCTGAGCAAGGCCATGTTGGTCAAGAGGTAACAGATATTAACGGCCAATCATCCATGTTAAAACGCGTGATGAAAGACACAAATTTTGTCACCTCTTGGGTTGTCTTTGGTTTCCTTGCTTATGAATTGGGTGTTCATTTTACAGGAAGTGGTATTGAAAGCTGGTTCCAAACCTGGGCGCCATTTGTACCGCTAATCGCCATTCTTGTTGGCTTTATTCCAGGCTGTGGTCCTCAAATTGTGGTGGTAACAATGTATCTAAATGGCCTTGTTCCAGTCGCCGCTCTTTACGGTAACGCCATAGCAAATGATGGGGATGCCTTGTTCCCAGCAATTGCGCTAGCACCAAAGGCTGCAATTCTAGCAACACTTTATAGCGCGGTACCAGCATTGATCATTGCTTATGGAATTTACTTTGCCGCTTAATTCTTCAGCAAACACCGCTGAAAGGCGTCTAAATTACTGAAAAGGTGCAAATAACACAGATAAAGCTTCAGATTGTTCTTGGGTTTTACGATATCATTGGCTAGTTTTAGGCAAATCAGTAAAACATCACTAACAAATGCGGTGTGAAGCTAAGCCTTGCTGCTAGGCTTGACTTACATGAGCATATAATGGAGGCGCTCTGTGCGGCACCGTCGATCTTTAACATCACAACAAGACCCAATGAAATTCGCCCCAAAAGGGCACCCACAAATCAAACGCCGCAAAGTCGGTGTACTTATCATTAATTTGGGTACACCTGACGCCACTGATTATTTTTCAATGCGCCGCTATTTAAAAGAGTTTTTATCTGATAGCCGCGTTATTGAAGCCCCAAGATTACTTTGGTGGTTCATTTTAAATTTCATTATTCTCACCAAGCGCCCTTCAGCGTCAGGCGAAGCTTACAAATCCATTTGGAATAAAGAAAAAGATGAAAGCCCACTTAAAACAATCACTCGTAGCCAAGCACAAAAAATTGCTAGAGATTTTTCTGACTATGATGATGTTGTGATTGAATGGGGTATGAGATACGGCAACCCATCCACGAAGGCCGGCATTGAAAGCTTGCAGGCGCAAGGCTGCGATCGGATTTTGCTTTTTCCTCTTTACCCACAATATGCTGCGGCAACAACGGCAACTGCCTGTGATAAAGCTTTTGACGCTTTGAAAGAAATGCGCTGGCAGCCAACCATAAGGGTTGTCCCGCCATATTTTGAAGACCCTGATTATATCGAAGCCTTGGCAGACTCAATTCAAGATCACATTGCAGAAATGGAATGGACACCAGATTTGGTCATCGCATCATTCCATGGTTTACCGCAGAGGTATTTTGATGCAGGTGATCCCTATCATTGCCAATGTGCTAAAACAACAAGATTACTACGTGAGAGATTGGGCTGGCCGGAAGAAAAATTGAAACTGACCTTTCAATCAAGGTTTGGTAAAGAAGAATGGCTGCAGCCATATACAGATGAAACAGTTGAAAAACTGGCCAAAGATGGTGTTAAAAATTTAGCCATCGTTTGCCCAGGCTTTTCGGCGGATTGCGTGGAGACATTAGAAGAAATCGCCATGGAAGCCGGCGAAATTTTTGAAGAAAATGGCGGAGAAAACTTCACCCTCATTCCATGTCTAAATGATAGCCAAGATAGTATTCGTGTGCTCTCAGGACTTATTAAAAATGAATTACGAGGATGGGTTAGGGATTAATACTAAAGTAACTATAAAAACAACAAGTTAAAAGCACCATAAAAAAGAGTTAAATTTAAAAGAAGTTGTTACTCTCTTTTAATTCTTCAAAGTGTACCTATATCTGTAATAAGCCTATTTTCCTATTAGCATCAAATTATTAAGTGCCATAGATTGGACAAATGATCATGGAAAATACGCTGCAAACTAGGTTGGTCAATTAGGCCGCAGCATTTACTAAATGTAAAATCTTACCTTTTTCTGATGTCTACTTGTTACATGAGTGAGGTAGATTTAAGTGCGTGCCAATAGGAAGAAGAGGGAGTGAAATATGGGCGTAGATATTTTCTTAATTGTGATGGTGCTGTTTGTCCTTGCCGTCATTTATTCTGGTGTTGTAGTCGTTCCACAAGGGCATAATTATACAATCGAACGCTTCGGGCGATATACAAAAACCTTAAAACCAGGTCTTTCCCTTATAACACCATTTATCGATCAAATTGGTCACAAAGTGAATATGATGGAACGCGTATTGGATGTTCCAAGCCAAGAAGTGATCACCAAAGATAACGCCATGGTAAAAGTAGATGGTGTTAACTTCTTCCAAGTTCTAGATGCCGCTCAGTCATCTTATGAAGTGAACTATCTTGAAAACGCAATTTTAAATCTAACAATGACGAATATCAGAACGGTTATGGGCTCGATGGATCTTGACCAACTTCTCTCAAACCGTGATGAAATTAATGCACGCCTATTACACATTGTCGATGAAGCCACAAATCCATGGGGCGTGAAAGTTACACGGATTGAGATTAAAGACATTGCCCCACCAACAGATTTGGTTGATTCAATGGCGCGTCAAATGAAAGCGGAACGCTTAAAACGTGCGGCAATTCTAGAATCTGAGGGTGAGCGCCAATCTGAAATCTTAAGAGCTGAAGGTGAAAAGCAAGCCGCTGTTCTTGAAGCTGAGGGTAGAAAAGAAGCTGCTTTTAGAGATGCTGAAGCAAGAGAACGTCAAGCTGAAGCTGAAGCAAAAGCCACACAAATGGTATCTGATGCCATTGCAAGCGGTGATGTTCAAGCAGTGAACTACTTTGTTGCGACCAAATATGTTGAAGCTTTAAAAGATATCGCCTCATCACCAAACCAAAAAGTGCTTATGATGCCTCTTGAAGCCTCATCCGTGATTGGCTCTGTTGCTGGCATTGCTGAACTTGCAAAAGAAGCATTTAGTGACAGTAAATCAAAAAACAGCTCAGGAAGTGTTCCAAAAACGTAAAATAACTCTCGAAACTTCACGAATTCAATAATTGAACTAGTTTTTATAAGGAGCGAGAATGGGAAACATTATTCCATATATTATGAGTATCGGCCCATGGAGCTGGTTAATCCTAGGCTGTATCTTACTAGGGCTTGAAGTTTTATTGCCAGGCACATTTATGCTGTGGTTCGGTGTCGCTGCTGTCATAACAGGCGGCATCGCTTTGGTGGCACCTATTGGGGTTCAAACGCAAATTATAATTTTCATAGCAGCCTCTCTGATTAGTGTGCTTATAGGGCGAAAATTATATGCGTCTTCCGAGCAAGACTCAGATCAACCGCTACTCCATAAAAGAAGGGCGCAACTAATCGGCCAATCTTTTAAAGTGACCAAAACTATTGAAAATGGAAAAGGCAAAGTAAAAGTCGGTGATAGTGAATGGATTGTAAAAGGTGAAGATGCTGAAATTGGCGAGCTTGTTAAAGTTGTCGCATTTGATGGCAATACACTGATTGTAGAAAAATAAAAAAAAATATAAAAAACGAAGGTAAGCCTCTCAAATTCATGGTGATTTGAGAGGCTTTTTATTCAATGAACCAACTTCTTATCAACCAACCTCAATAGGTAATTGAGAATTGGCCCCCCATTCAGACCAAGAACCATCATAAAGTTTGTTATCTTCATGACCAATTTGCGCCAAGGCTAAGAGAGGGATAGCAGCAGTAATTCCAGAACCACAGCTGGTAATAATCGGTTTTTCTAAATCAATACCGGCTTCTTTAAAGAGAGCCTTAATTTCATCATTCGTTTTGAAGCTACCATCTTCATGTAAAAACTCAGTGCGTGGCATATTAATCGAGTTAGGAATATGACCTCTTCTAACGCCTGGCCGAGGCTCATCATCAATGCCTTTAAAGCGTCCAGGCGGGCGTGCATCAATAATTTGAGCTGAGCCGTTTGTCTGAGCATCAAGCACATCTTCTAAAGAGGCAAGCATGTCACTATTAAGCCGGGCGGTAAAATGACGCTCAATACGGGGGCGGTGAGGGTACTCATCAACAGGGCGGTTTTCATCGGTCCATTTACGCATGCCACCATCAAGTACATAAACTTCTGTAACGCCCATAATGCGAAACATCCACCAGGCTCGCGCCGCACTAAAGAGGTCAAGGTGGTCATAAATCACAATGGTCATGCCATCGCCCACACCAAGGCGGCGCATACGGGATGAAAATTTAATCGGGTTCGGTAGCATATGCGGCAAAGGAGAGTTCAAATCACTGATATCATCAATATCAAAAAACAAACTATTCGGAATATGCTCTTCTAAATATTGCTGACGGGCGTCCGTTCGAGTGCCAGGTAGATACCAGGTTGCATCAAAGACAACCAAATTCGGATCTCCCAATCGCGAGTTCAACCAATCCGTATCGACAAACCAGGATTTTAGTGCAGGTTCCATATGTGCATCTCCAGAGCCCCAAAACTTTCATTGAGCGAAACTCAATTCATATTTATAGACCATCGCGAAATGAAGCCGAGGTCAAGAGATGATTATGCATATAGGGCAATTTGCCCGCATTTTTATAAAACATAAGTTAATAGAGGGAGATAACTCCCCCGATCAAATAGTAATTTGTAATTAGTCGATAAACACTGTTGGGATTTCAGAAGCTTCTTGATCACTCATCCAAGGTGGTACTGGTAAGTTCTTCTTTCTTAAAAATTCAGGGTTGAAAATTTTACTCGCATAGCGGTTACCATAATCACAAAGGATGGTCACTATCGTGTGCCCAGGTCCCATCTCTTTCGCAAGCTTCATCGCGCCCGCAATATTGATACCGCTCGACCCGCCAAGGCAAAGCCCTTCTTCCTGAATAAGTTCATAAATTAAAGTCAAAGCCTCATCGTCAGCAACCTGAAAACCATGATCAACAACAATATCTTTTAAATTCTCAGTGACACGTCCTTGACCAATACCTTCAGTGATAGAATCTCCTGAAGACTTGAGCTCACCATTTACAAAATAATTATAAATCGCTGAACCAAAAGGATCTGCTACAGCAATTTGAACATCCTTTTTCTTTT
>JAEPQF010000054.1:321-12611 GCA_017640685.1 Hyphomicrobiales bacterium | reverse complement strand
CCTTCAAAGAAAGAGACATACCAGCAAGCGTCCCTCCAGTACCCACGGCGCAAGCAAACCCATCAATCGTGCCATTGGTTTGCTCCCATATTTCTGGGCCAGTCATTTCTATATGAGCCAGTCGGTTATCTGTATTGTCAAACTGATTTGCCCACAAAACACCACCATCGCGTGTCTCATTAAGTGCCTCGGCTAGTCTGGCAGAATATTTAATGTAATTATTCGGGTTCTTATAAGGAACGGCAGGCACTTCAATCAGTTCTGCTCCTAGCATACGAATGGCGAGCTTTTTCTCCTCTGATTGCGTCTCTGGAATAACAATAACACTGCGATAACCAAGCGATTGCCCAATAACAGTCAGGCCAATGCCGGTATTCCCAGCCGTCCCTTCAACAATTGTTCCCCCCTTTTGGAGAAGACCCTTTTTTTCAGCTTGGCGAATGATAGATAGAGCTGCCCGGTCTTTCACGGATTGTCCCGGGTTTAAAAACTCAGCTTTGCCCAAAATAGTACATCCCGTTAACTCAGATGCTTTGTTTAATTTGATCAAAGGGGTATTGCCAACCGCATGAGCGGCATCTTGTTTAATATTTATCATTCTATTGGCTCGCAGAAGCTTTCAGGACTGGGGTGAAAAAGACTAAAATAAAAGTAATATGTGAAATTTGAGAATAGACGGTATAACAAACATTCTCATATCTCAATATATCATCATGTAGAAAGAAATCAGAACTTTCAAGTTTAGCCAACCCTTAAGAGGCTAAAAACTGGTGCTTTTTAAGTGAATTTGCCACAATCTTTGGCATAGCCATTGCAACTCTTTTACTAGATTTAAAATGTTGTTTCATTCTGAGAATGAAAGAGAGTTAAAATGTCTAAATTTCTAATCACAGGCGGATTATTATGGTTATCTGCTGCTTATTGGCTCGAATTCGGTGGAGACCCGGTTTATTTGTGGATGGGATTAATTCCGGTCATCTATCTTTTATGCATACAAGTTTTAAGATCATGGTAACTTAGAGGTAATAAATCTAAAATTTAGGATTAAACAGCTATATTTACTCTTATCCATTCCTTTCCAGTAAATTTTCTTCTCCGTGTTCTAAAAAAATTGTCTCATTTTAAGAAATAGGGCTTGTATTTCGTTAAAAACATGTGCAAAAAGTGATCTGCATTTTGAAGCTGTCAAAAAAACGCACCTTCAAATGCTTAAAAGAATATCTTTTGTCTTGCCAGACTCATTCAGTGGAATTATAAGGCTTGTTTCAAATGTTCTTAAAACACTGGAAATGCACTGAATATGAGATTGAATAGACCGCTCTAAATGAACGATTTTAGCTTTACTCAAAAAGCTAAATCAATTGATTATAAATCATAGAGCATATGCGGATGTGGTGAAATTGGTAGACACGCCAGATTTAGGTTCTGGTGCCGCGAGGCGTGGGGGTTCAAGTCCCTCCATCCGCACCAATCAATAAATGTCTTACAAGAACAAAAACTGTGTGAGGCTAATCATCAATCACTGATGGTTATAAAATATATAAAGGCCCCATTAATCGGCGCCCTTTCATTGGTGCTTATATAAGTGAGAGCCACAGGCAAACAAAAAGCAAACAAATAAGTGGGTAAACAGGCAGCATGCAAGTTACAGAAACAACGAATAGCGGTTTAAAGCGAGAGCTAAAAGTTGTAATCGGCGCTGAAGAATTGGACAACAAATTAGAAGCACGTCTTGTCGATCTAAAAGACAAAGTGCAAATTAAAGGCTTTCGTCCAGGTAAAGTCCCTGTAACTCACCTAAGAAAAATGTATGGCCGCTCGGTAATGGCCGAAGTTCTGCAAGAAACAGTAACAGAGACGAGCCGTAGCGCATTAACAGAGCGTGACGAACGCCCAGCATTTGAGCCTGAAATCACTCTTACTGAAGATAAAGAAGAAATCGATCAAATCATGGATGGCAAAGCTGATTTAGCTTACACCATGGCATTTGAAATCTTACCTGAAATTGAGCTTGAAGATATGAGCTCATATAAATTCGAAAAATTAGTTGCTGAAGTTGATGAAGAAGAGCATCAAAAAGGCATAGATCAAGTCTTAGAAGGCCGTGTTGATTACGCAGCTGTAGAGCGCGAAGCACAAGATAAAGACCGTGTAACAATTGATTTTATTGGTAGAATTGATGGTGAAGCCTTTGAAGGTGGTACAGCTGAAGACACCCCAGTTATTTTAGGCCAAGGTCAATTTATCCCAGGCTTTGAAGAAGGTCTAATGGGCACGAAAGCTGGCGACGAAAAAGACGTCACAACAACATTCCCTGAAGAGTACCAAGTTGAGACGTTGGCTGGTAAAGAAGCTATCTTTGAAGTGAAAGTAAAAGAAGTTGCAGAGCCGAAAACTCCTGAGTTAAATGACGAGTTTGCAACCTCAATGGGCCTTGAAAATGTAGATAAATTCAAGGATGCCGTTAAAGAAAAATTACAAGAAGAGCTTGATACAGTTAGCAAAAATCGTTTGAAAAGAGAATTGCTCGATAAACTTGAAGAAAGCCATAAATTTGAACTCCCAGAAAAACTAGTAACATCTGAATTTGATGCAATCTGGGGCCAATTAACCACTGAAATGGCTCAAAAAGACAGATCTTTTGAAGATGAAGACACAACTGAAGAAGAAGAGCGTAAGAAATACAAGGATATTGCTGAACGCCGTGTTCGCCTTGGATTGATCGTTTCTGAAATTGGCAGCAAAAACGAGCTGAAAATCTCTGATGAAGAAGTCCAACAAGCTTTAATCAATAAAGCAAGCCAGTTCCCTGGCCAGGAACGTCAAGTTCTTACCTTCTATCAACAAAATCCTCAAGCTTTGGCAGAGCTAAGAGCCCCTCTATTTGAAGAGAAAGTCGTTGATTTCATTATCGAACTTGCTGATGTTAGCGAGAAAATTGTATCAATCGACGAATTGACAAAATTTGATGAAGAAGAAAACGAAGGCGAAGCAAAAGAATAAACTCTTTGCCTTAATTTCAACTCATCAAGGGTGATCTTTAATGAGTTGAAATGTTTTATTTTCAACAGATTAGACGTTAATTAACTTCATTTCTATATAGCCTACAAAGATGAACAAAGATAAGTTAGCTTATCTTTGCTAAATAGTAGTGCTATTCAGAATAAATAGGGAGCCTTCCATGGTTAATGAAATGAATACCGTGATGAACACACTTGTTCCTATGGTTGTTGAGCAAACAAACCGTGGTGAACGGTCTTATGATATCTATTCACGCTTGTTAAAAGAGAGAATTATCTTTGTAACAGGTCAAGTGGAAGATCACATGGCTTCATTGATTACAGCTCAACTTCTGTTCCTCGAAGCTGAAAATCCTAAAAAAGAAATCTCGATGTATATCAACTCACCAGGTGGTGTGGTGACATCTGGTATGGCAATTTATGACACAATGCAATTCATTCGCCCTCCAGTTGCAACCCTTTGCATCGGTCAAGCTGCAAGTATGGGCTCATTGCTCTTAGCTGCTGGCGAACCCGGCATGCGTTATGCGCTTCCAAATGCACGTATCATGGTTCACCAACCATCAGGTGGCTTCCAAGGTCAAGCGAGTGACATTGAGCGTCACGCACGTGAGATCTTAGACCTAAGAGATCGCTTAAACAGAGTGTATGTAAAACATACATCTCAAAAATTAGAAAAAATCGAAGAAGCGCTTGAGCGTGACACGTTCTTAACAGCTGAAGAATCAAAAGATTTCGGTCTAATTGATGAAGTCATTGAAAAGCGTGAAGTGTCGGACGATGATGCATCCGATTCTGAGACTAAAAGCGATTAATTAATTTTATAAATCTTAAACTCTATAAAATTAAAGACATGCAAAACCCTGCTTTTCTATTTCGAGAAAGGCAGGGTTTTTTATTAACATTAAAAAAACATCAGCAAACCAACAGATTAGGTCATATTGAAATTTTATAATTAATTTATTTTTTACGTTGATCAAAAAATATTTATTAAGGAAAAATTGATCTTCTCAGCTCTAAACTAGGACGCAAATAAGTGATTTGAGGTCAAAAAAGAAGCTTTTGCATATAAATTGCTTATCTTTAAATCAACGTTCTACACATGTTAGATATTGATACATCAACTGTGGACGTTTAAATTAGATTCTGTTCTTATAATCTGGCAAACTGCCTTTAAAGGGCCAAAGTTGAAGATGAATTTAATAAGAACAAAAAAAATTAGTTTAAGGCTTTGGATAGACTTTGCTTTTATAGTCAATAAAAAGTCGAATTAGAAAACAGGTTAAAGCATGAGCTCAAGTGAATCGAAAAATACTCTCTATTGTTCCTTTTGTGGCAAGAGTCAGCATGAAGTTAGAAAGCTGATTGCAGGTCCAACTGTGTTCATTTGTGATGAGTGTGTGGAATTATGTATGGACATAATCCGCGAGGAAAACAAAACCTCACTTGTGAAATCAAATGATGGCGTGCCAACACCTCAAGAAATTTGCAATGTTCTTAATGATTATGTCATTGGTCAGCCACACGCAAAACGCGTGCTATCGGTTGCTGTGCACAATCATTACAAACGTCTCAATCACGGGCAAAAAAATGCAGATGTTGAGTTAGCAAAATCGAATATTTTGCTTATTGGTCCAACGGGTTGCGGTAAAACATTGCTTGCTCAAACATTAGCGCGAATTTTGGATGTGCCGTTTACAATGGCTGACGCAACCACATTAACAGAAGCAGGTTATGTTGGTGAAGATGTTGAAAACATCATCCTAAAGCTCTTACAAGCAGCTGACTATAACGTTGAACGTGCTCAGCGCGGTATCGTTTATATCGACGAAGTTGATAAAATCAGCCGTAAAGCAGACAATCCTTCAATCACAAGAGACGTCTCTGGTGAAGGTGTGCAACAAGCTCTTCTAAAAATTATGGAAGGCACCGTTGCAAGTGTTCCACCTCAAGGTGGCCGTAAACATCCACAGCAAGAGTTCTTGCAAGTTGATACAACAAACATCCTCTTTATTTGTGGCGGTGCGTTTGCCGGCCTTGAAAAGATCATTTCTGATCGTGGGCGCTCAACATCAATTGGCTTTGGTGCCAGCGTTGAATCAGAAGATGAGCGTAAAACAGGCGAGCTTTTAAAAGCTGTTGAGCCAGAAGATCTATTGCGCTTTGGTCTCATTCCTGAGTTTATTGGCCGTGTACCAGTTCTTGCTACGTTAGAAGACTTGGATGAAAGTGCTCTCGTTAAGATCTTAACAGAGCCTAAGAACGCACTCGTCAAGCAATATCAGCGTCTCTTTGAAATGGAAGATTTGCAACTTACATTCTCAGATGAAGCTCTGCACGGCATTGCCCGCAAAGCAATTGAGCGCAAAACTGGTGCTCGTGGCCTTCGTTCAATCATGGAAGGTATTTTGCTCGAAACCATGTTTGAATTGCCAGAGTTAGATGGTGTTGAAGAAATCGTCATTAGCCCTGAGGTTGTTGATGGTCAAGCAAAACCATTGAAAATATATGCTGAAAGATCAACTGCGGACGAAGCACCAACAAGTGCTTAAAACCTCAGTAAAATAAAGTACACATTTAAAAAGGGTAAGTTTCAAGTGAAACTTACCCTTTTATTTGTTTCAAAACCCACCAAGTAAAAACGATAAAACAATAACAAAAAATTAGTCCGTACAAATCATAAATGGTTGAATCTGTTCTATTAACGTAAACTCAACACAAAATGAGTGCCTAAAATCTGAGCAAATCTTGATTTATTGGGGAAATTTCCCATTTTAACAAAATTGCCAATTTAAGAACACATGCCTTTGGAATGAATCGTGTAATCTTAAATTTGTGAGATTAAAGATAGATGTGGGCTTTGAAAAAATAGAAGCTTTCACAGGAATAATACGCAATAACAAAATAAAGCTATATTTGGTTGAAAACTGAACCAAAGTGCCAATGAGGCAATTATTTAACTATTAAGCTTGATTAGCAATCAAGACCAACCATATATTATAGGGTTGGTGTATACTGTATATAAAACAAGGCAGTCATTACGCCTGCACTGTTAAAGAATTTGCCTAAAGGGGCTTTATAAAGCCACCTACAGGGCATACGGAAAGGCCGAGATTTTATCATGACAGATGAAACAGAAAACACACAAGAAGAAGCGCAAGATGGAATTTACCCAGTTCTGCCACTTCGTGACATCGTTGTCTTTCCCTATATGATCGTGCCGCTTTTTGTTGGCCGGGAAAAATCGATTAATGCACTTGAAGAAGTGATGAGAACTGATAAGCAAATCTTGTTAGTTGCGCAAAAGAATGCCAGCGATGATGATCCTGAAACAGATCAGATCTATCAAACAGGTACATTAGCAACCGTATTGCAATTGTTGAAACTACCAGACGGAACAGTAAAAGTTCTTGTCGAAGGCAGCAGCCGTGCAATCGTTAAAGACTATGTTGAAAATGACGATTATTTTGAAGCTGAAGTTGAAACAATTGATGAAGGTACAGAAGAAAGCGACGAAATCGAAGCATTAGCGCGGTCTGCCATCACTCAGTTTGAAAGCTATGTAAAGCTGAACAAAAAGATCTCACCTGAAGTGATTGGTTCAGTAAACCAAATTGATGATTATTCAAAATTAGCAGATACAATAGCTTCTCACTTGGCTGTTAAAATTTCTGAAAAGCAAGAAATTCTAGAGGTCACATCAGTTTCTGATCGTTTAGAGCGTGTATTCACGTTTATGGAAAGTGAAATCTCAGTTCTGCAAGTTGAAAAGAAAATTCGCTCACGTGTAAAACGTCAGATGGAGAAAACACAGCGCGAATATTATTTGAATGAGCAAATGAAGGCCATTCAAAAAGAGCTGGGAGATTCAGACGAGCGCGATGACATCAGCGAATTTGAAGACAAAATTGAAGAAACAAAGCTTTCAAAAGAAGCCCGTGAAAAAGCTTTAGCTGAAATTAAAAAATTGCGCCAAATGAGCCCAATGTCAGCCGAGGCCACTGTTGTTCGCAACTATCTTGAATGGTTGCTTTCAATTCCATGGGGCACAAAAGGGCGTATCAAACGTGATTTGGATGAAGCACAAAATGTGCTTGATGAAGAACATTACGGTCTAGAAAAAGTCAAAGAACGCATCCTTGAGTATTTAGCAGTGCAACAACGCACCAATAAATTAAAAGGCCCAATTCTTTGTCTTGTTGGCCCGCCTGGTGTTGGTAAAACCTCTTTGGGTAAATCAATTGCCAAAGCAACAGGGCGTGAATTTGTCCGCATGTCTCTTGGCGGTGTGCGTGACGAAGCTGAAATTCGTGGTCATAGAAGAACTTACATTGGCTCCATGCCAGGTAAAGTCATTCAGTCTATGAAAAAAGCAAAGAAAACCAATCCATTATTCCTTCTTGATGAGATCGACAAAATGGGCCAGGATTTCAGAGGTGACCCAGCGTCAGCATTGTTAGAAGTGTTGGACCCAGAGCAAAACGGAACCTTTGGGGATCACTACTTGGAAGTGGATTATGATCTCTCAAACGTGATGTTCGTCACTACAGCTAACTCATTGAACATTCCACCAGCTCTCTTGGATCGGATGGAAATCATTCGCCTTGCTGGCTACACTGAAGATGAAAAAGTCGAAATTTCTCGTCGCCATCTCATCCCAGCATCTATGTCAGCTCATGGTTTGGAAGAAAATGAGTGGAGCATTGATGAAAAAGGCCTGCAATTGCTAATTCGCAATTACACAAGAGAAGCAGGTGTCCGTAATCTAGAACGTGAGATTTCTAACTTGGCGCGAAAAGCCGTGAAAGAAATCATGACGAAAGATGACGTGACAACAGTGAATGTCACCGAAGAAAACTTAAATGATTATCTTGGTGTGGCAAAATATCGCTTTGGTGAAACTGAAGGCGAAGACATGGTTGGTGTTGTCACCGGACTTGCCTGGACAGAAGTTGGCGGTGAACTCTTAACCGTTGAAGGCGTGATGATGCCGGGTAAAGGCAAAATGTCAGTGACAGGTAACCTTCGTGATGTGATGAAAGAATCAATCCAAGCAGCAAGTGCGTATGTACGCTCTCGCTCAGTTGATTTTGGCATCGAACCACCTTTGTTTGAACGCAAAGACATTCACGTTCACGTGCCAGAAGGGGCCACACCAAAAGATGGCCCATCAGCTGGTGTAGCGATGATCACAGCCATCATTTCGATGATGACAGGTATCGCTATTCGTAAAGATGTAGCGATGACAGGTGAAATCACGTTGCGTGGCCGTGTCTTGCCAATTGGTGGCTTGAAAGAAAAGCTCCTAGCAGCTCTTCGTGGTGGCATAAAACGCGTGATTATTCCGGAAGAAAACGCCAAAGACTTGGCAGACATTCCAGATAACGTGAAGAACGGCCTTGAAATCATCCCCGTTTCTCGTATGGAAGAGGTGATTGAGCTAGCATTAGTGAAAAAGCCAACACCTATCATCTGGGATGAAGAGGCTGAAGATGCCGCCGCTTTAAAGAAAAAAGAAGAAGCCGGCAGCAACTTGACAGCGCATTAATCACAAAAACAGTGTGGAACTAGCTCTAAATAGTTCCACACTGCATTCAATATGCAGTTTAAGTTTTGGCTTTGACTTAAGATTATTTTACATTGAAAAATAATTGAAAATTTCTTCAATTTCTTTGTATTCAGAGCTTGATTTTATCGCAAAGCTCTTTTACAAGTGTCTCTTCGAAACAAGATGCATCAAACAAGGATGACATCTTAATAAACGCCAAAGCTAATTAAACCGGCATACCCAAGTGGCGTTAAAATAAAAAGTTTCGGGCGATTAGCTCAGTTGGGAGAGCATCTCGTTTACACCGAGAGGGTCGGCAGTTCGAGCCTGTCATCGCCCACCATTATTAACCAGCGGTTTGAGAGATATAACTCTCCCGCTGGTTTTTCTTTATGAAATGAGCTTAAACAAACTAAGAGCCATTCGTCATTCACCGCATTTCTTTATTATACCAATTACTTACAAATCAATGACGTTAAAATTTCTAAAAATCAATTATCATAAATACATACCCATATAAGGAAAGAATAGGAAGTGAGAATGAAATTCGCAAAACTTTGTTTAACCGCCTTCACACTCATACTCACCCTAAGCCTATCTGCAATAAAGTCAGCAAATGCCAATCCTGATATAAAAGATGAATCGATCAAAGTATTACTCAATTTTAAAACGAATTGTAATATGCAAAGCCTAACCCGCGAAGTTACTAAAACCAATGGTCTAAAATTTAATGTAAAATGCGGTGATAAGACCTTTTACCCTGATGGACTGATCGTGCTTTGCCCCATTCGTGACGTTGATGCCAGTTGTAAAATCATGAGCAAGCCTAAAGAGTTCAAATTTCTGAATCTTATCTATGGCCCTATGAGTAAAAGAGTGCATGAATCTGATCAACCAAAAAACGAACAATAGACACGAAGTCCGTTCATTTATCTATATGATAACTGAGATCTCCTTTCACTGTTAGCAACAGTCGAGACTTAACCATAGTGAGTATTATCACTGTAATCCTTACAATGACGGTTGCCCAAAAAAACATTGCTCCCATTGCTCTGGTAAATTGTCTATAGTTTTTCTCATTTAAAAACCTTTGACTTGATTCTCACTTTGCACAAAATTTGAAATCGCTAGCGAGTAAGAAAATCAATAAATAGCACAAATCTATCCCCTGCATGACTAGGTATTATACTATCTAACGGCCAGATTAATCATCAAGTCGGTCTACAGGAATAGTATAATGAGTGAAAAGTCAGCCAATTTAAAACTTCCCTTTATCCAAAGTGCACAAGCGCAAAAACATATCACTCACAATGATGCAATAACAAATCTTGATATCTTAACTCAGCTCACTGTCGAAGATAAAGATTTAGCAATCCCTCCATTATCACCCACCGAAGGCGCATGTTATATCGTAGCAAATGCAGCCACGGCAGAATGGTCTGGAAAAGAAAATCAACTAGCAGCATGGCAAGATGGGGCATGGAGGTTTTATGAACCAGCTGAAGGCTGGGTAGCATGGATTAAAGATGAAGACACACAAACAGTTTATGATGACTCTACATGGAATGTACTAAATAACTCAGGCGGTGGTGGAAGTACAAACCTGAACCCAGTAACAGGTGGTTTAGTTGGTATTAATGCAACAGCAGATACAACAAATAAATTGTCACTCAACTCAGATGCTTCATTGTTTAATCATGATGGAACAGACCATCAGCTAAAAATAAATAAAAATCTAGCATCCAATAATGCCAGCGTTTTATTTCAAACCGGCTTTTCAGGACGAGCAGAATTTGGCATTACCGGAGATGATGATTTTCATATGAAAGTCAGCCCGGATGGGGCGACATTTTATGATGGCATTGTTATTGATAAAGATACTGGCGAAGTGTCATTTCCTAACACTACGTTCTCTGGTGGTGGCACAGCGGTCAATTCAGTTTATGGGCGAACAGGTAACGTCATTGCTGAAACAAACGATTATACTTTTGATCAAATCGGCGGTGTTTCACAGAATGTTTTGATGGGCAGGCTGACATCAGGAACTGGCGTTCAAGAAGCTTTGAGTGCTTCTCAAGTTCGCTCATTTCTAAATATTGAAGATAATGCCACAGCAGACCAAACAGGTAGCGAGATAAAATCACTGCTATTTACCGAAGCTGATACCAACAATTTTGATGATGCTCAGCAAAGCAAATTAGCAGCCATTGAGCCGGCTGCAACGGCAGATCAAACAGGGGCTGAAATAAAAGCACTCTATGAAGCTGAAGCAAACACCAATGCCTTTGATGATTTGGCCGTTTCTAAATTATCTGCAATTGAACCTCTGGCAGATGTAACAGATGAAGCAAATGTAGTTGCAGCTATTGATGGCGCTTCTCTTGCAACTGCAAGTGTCAACAGTACTGATAAAGTGCTTATTCAAGATGTGAGCGATGGTAATAACTTAAAAACAGTAACAGTCCAATCAATTGCAAATCTCTCATCGGGTTCTGGAGGAGCGCAGTTATCAAATACAGAATTATTAATGATGCAATTAAGGATAGCTGATTTAGAAGGTGATGCCGCAGTTTTAACGGATGGTATAATTGATCCATTTGACGACGAAACTGATGTCGATACAGCTAGCTCATCAAATCAAATTTACATGGCCACAGAGGGGAAGTATGGCGGCTCTTCAGATGGTACAGCAATATCTAATAGCTTTGGTAGTGTAATAGGTGACATGACAGGAGGCAGCGGATTGCAAGCTCCATTCGATGGAGTAAACTCAACAGACAATACTGCAACGGCCTATCAAGGTACAGCTGGGACAACATTCGGTTATATAGGTAAGAACGCGACATCTTCTCCAAAGAAAATCTCACAAGTGGTTTGTTACGGTGCTGTATCTTATGGATATGCAGGCGGTAGTCCAAATATTACAATTGACTTATATGGAAAAAACGGAACTGCACCGAGTGGCCCAACGGATGGATCCTTACTAGGCACAAGTAGTCAGTTTCTAAATAGCGCTGGCGCCATTGTGACAATTAACTCATCAGATACCAATACAAATTGGGATTTTTTCTGGGTCACAATCACACCAACTTCCGATTTTGCTCACGTAGCTGAAGTTATGTTTTATGAACCATCTACCCCAGCTAATATGGTAATTCAGTCCAATGCGTTCACAGCAGATAGCTCCCCAGACCAAGCTAGGATTTTTGTTCAGATAGAAACTGCTGAGAATATAGCACTGAATACCGATTTGCTTGTCTCAGCTTCAAGGGATAATGGGACAAATTGGGTTGTAGGAACATTAGAAGATAGCGGTTTTTCAGTTAATGGTGTGAAGTTATATGATGCCAATAACATTGATTTATCAGGCCAAACAAGTGGCGCTGAGATGAAATGGAAAATTGAAACATTAAATAATAAGCTTATGTCAATTCATGGCATAGGTTTGAAATGGAGTTAGAATAATGGCAGCAATCAGAAGAAAACTAAAAAAAGCTCCTGGCTATCACCTTGTTGATAAATATACAATTATAAAAAGATTAGAAGAAAGCGGAAAATTTGAAATCGCCATATCAGCCTTAAAATCCAATGAACTGCTTTACCAAAAATGGTTGGCAGTTAAAGAGATTAAAAGTAATGATGAAAAAGCTAGAAAGTTATTTGAAGAAATAGGGTTAGATCCAAATATTATTCTAGATAAATAATTTTAGCTTGCTATCGAT
>JAEPQF010000054.1:0-311 GCA_017640685.1 Hyphomicrobiales bacterium | reverse complement strand
TGCTAATGAAAGACGCTCACTATCTGTTAGTTGTTTGTCTTTGATACTTCTCTTAAAATCGATAACACCAAACCCTGTATCATGGCAATCATCAGTTAAGTCATATTTCTCATGCGGCGAGGAATCAAAATAGTCTCTTTTGTCATTTAAGTTAATATCATCAATAACAATAATGGCATTATCTGAAAGAAGAGGTTCATAGACTAACATTTCATTAGAAAGTTGTTCGAGAGAATGAAGCGTATCAGTCCATAAAATATCTATGTTAAATGGAATGTCGAACTTACTATTCTTGTAGATATTAAGATCAA
>JAEPQF010000053.1 GCA_017640685.1 Hyphomicrobiales bacterium | reverse complement strand
TGGTTCTAATACTCGTTTCACCAAGGGGCGAATAACAAAGAGAATGAAAAAGAGTGAAATAAGTAAGGTTATGAATAATTCTGCTATGTAGAAATAATCTGCTTTGGTGAAGTCAAACATTGAGGCTTCAGCTGCCTCATCTAGTTTGAGATTTTCGTTTGTTGCAAATTTCAAATTAGTGACATTGATTAAATCACCACGTTGTTTGTCAAAACCAATTGCTGAACGAACAAGGTCTGCGATTTCTTCTAATTCATCTTTGTCTCTTGGTGCGTATGTTGATTTGCCATCAGCACCTTTTGTATAAACACCATCGACCAATACAGCGACGGATAGTCTTTTTATGCGTCCGCCTTCAATGATTTCTGTTTGATTGGTTTTGGAAATCTCATAGTTAATGACTTCCTGGTTTTTGGATTGATCTTCTTTGGCGTTGCCTTTGTTGCCATTATTTGCGTTGCTATCTGGCAATTCATTATCGACAGTTACTGAATTATCCCCAGTTGGCTGTGATGATGAAGAGGTTTCTTCTCTGGTGTTTGAAGATCTGACAACTTTGCCATCTGGGTCATAAATCTCAGATGATTTGGTGACGCGGTTATAGTCCATTTCTGCATTCACTCGAATACGAACATGCCCTTCGCCAACGATGCGGCCAACAATCTCTTCTAACTCTCTGGTGAGACGCATTTCATAGCTTTGAGTGCGCTGGGCAACTTCTTGTGCCATTGGGCCTTGATCTTGATTAAGGCCCGACGCAAGAAGACGACCGGTTTCATCAACAATAGAGACTTGAGCTGGGCTTAAATTTTCAACGGCTGAGGCAACCAAGTGTTGGATAGCTCTGATTTGGCCGCGATCTAATTCACCGCGTGATTTAATGATGATAGAGGCGGAGGCTTTAGCTTTATCCCTGGCAAAGAGTTTTCTTTTTGGGAGCACCAAATGAACACGAGCTTGTTGTACTTGGTTAAGAGCTTTAATGGTTCTTGATAGCTCCCCCTCAATGGCTCTTAAGTGATTGATATTTTGAACAAAGTTTGTGGCGCCTAGCGTGTTGCTTTTATCAAAAATTTCATAACCAACAGTGCCGCCTGCTGGCAAGCCTTCTTCAGCCATGGTGAGGCGGAGTTTTAAAACTTGATCTTTCGGGACAAGGATGACAGCGCCGTCACTTTTAATTTCGTGTGGGACGTTTAACCCTTCTAATTTCTTAACAATTTCAATTGAGTCTTTAAATTCTAGATCAGAATAAAGAACGGTTAGATGCGGCTGATTAAACCTGGTCATTAGAAATATGAAGAACCCAATCATACCGACAGCAACGGTTGCCATTGCTGCTACTCTTGCGATCCCTAACGACTGTAAAAAACTGACGATGTTATTATTGTTATTAATTTCAACGTTACCAATAGATACATTCTCACTCATCAGACTTGCTTGCTCCACACATTATAAATGGTTGTACGACGCAGGGCTCCGCACGTTTGAACGCAATAAACTATGTAACATGATTCCCTCTAGGCAATTTTTACCCACTAATAGTTAAACAGAGTTTAAAATTTGGAAAGTTTTGAAATTTTCCGGCAAAAATTGCCTATGAAAACTAATTTTATGAATAGAAAGGGGAGTTAGGGGCTTAAGGATGGTCTAAACAGCAAAAAACACCGTGTAAAAAATACACGGTGTTTGATTGTGAGACACAGAAAAATTCTGTGAATAGTTTTTTGAAACAATCTCGTTTCGTTTTGATTGTCATTTCTATGCTTCAGATGCCCATAGAGCATCCGCAAGAAGCAACCGCACTATGCGCCGCGGTAATCTTGGACGCGGGTTGCGCGAAGGCCAGCTAAACCGTGGGCGTCAATTGACTTTTGCCAACTTAGAAACTCTTCTACGGTTAGTTTATAACGCTCGCACGCTTCTTCTAGGCTTAAGAGGCCGCCGCGAACAGCTGCTACAACTTCGGCTTTTCGTCTGATTACCCAACGTTTTGTGTTTTTTGGGGGTAAATCCGCTACTGTTAAAGGGCTCCCGTCGGGGCCGATGACAAAGCGGGCTCGTGGTCTAAATCCATGTTCGGTCATTTTACTCTACTCTACTATACTCTGACCCAATTATTACTATGTACTTCAATAAGTACCATAACCCAGCCGGGTTAAAATCACGCTAAGTTATATGATGAACATAACTGCAAGTGATGTGCCATTTTACTGCATGGCGTTTGGAAATTCTTAATCGTTTTTGTTGTTTCTTTTCGGTTTGACTCTTACACAAGAATTTATTTGCACTGGAAGTGCGGTAAATTCTATTTTTTATGTTTGTTGTCTGATTAAAGGTCTTAAACGGATCTTACTTTATAGTTAGTTAACACTAAATTAGTTAACAGATCCCTGCCTGATGGAGCTGACCTTCTCAATTTTTACTTTTTCGTCACCAATGAGGAGGTAGAGGGTGTCTCCGCTCATATCGACACCCGTTACTGTGCCTTCGCGGCTAGCTACATTCGTTTCGATTGTAACACCTTCATTGTTTCTTGCCGAAATTGAGAGGGTGTAATTGCCTTTTGGCGCAATTGCTCCTGTATCTGTTCGACCATCCCAGGTGTATTCTGAACTGCCTGAAGTGATTGCTTTTTGTTCTGAGAACACAACATTGCCGTTTGCATCACTAACGGTGAAGGTGGCTTTATCTGTTGAGTTAGCGGCTTCAATTGGCCAAGTTGCTTTGTTGTTTGTTAATTCTTGGGTGACTTCAGATAACTCCACGGTTTTGCCGATGTAAGAAACAGAGTTTGTTACAGCTGTTGCTGCTTGTAATTTCAAGAGGTTTTCAAGGTTTTCATTTGATTTAATTGTTTGTTCCACTTCACTGAACTGAACGAGTTGCTGGGTGAACTCGTTAGCATCCAATGGTTCTAGTGGGTTTTGATTTTGTAATTGGGTTGTTAAAAGCGTTAAAAAGGTATCAAAACTATTCGCAATTGTAGTGCGAGAATTTGTAGCTGCACCAATATCTGAAAGGGCTGCTAATGGATTGATTGAAGGCATTTTCTTAACTCTCTAATTATAATTGAACCACTGAAATTATTATCAAACTCAAAAATCTATACGCTCATATCGAGACCGCTTGTTGCGGATAATTGGCGGTAAATTGTTTCTGGCTCGATTGTTTGTACTTGAGCTTCATTTTCTAATTCTGCGCTTTGGGTAAATTGTTCATTTTGTTCTTGCGGTGAACTACCATGGCTTTCTTGATCTTGAAGGGAGAAAGTCAGCCCTTCATTTTCAATGTCCACACCAGCGTCACTTAAAGCTTTTTCTAGTTGACGGGCATCTTTTGAAAGCATGTCTAATGTTTCTGGGCGCTCCACTATTAAGTGAGTGGTGACTTGGCCTTCTTTTGTGAATTCAAGACGGACATCAACGCGACCTAATTCAGGTGGATTTAGGCGAATTTCAAATTGCTGTGCGCCGTTTTGTGCTTTGGCTGCAATTTGAATGGCTACTGATTGTGTTGGGCTTGTATAACCAGCGGCTCTTAATTGGTTGGCTGGTGTTGATTGTTTGACATCTACATTCGTTCCAATGGAAGAGGTGGCGTCACCAGTTTTGTCTGCTGGTAGTAATTGAGAGATTTCAGAACCTGTCGTTTTTATGGCTTGTCCTTTACCTAATTGGTCAATAAGTGGTGTTGAGGCCAAAATAGGTGCATTATTGGTTTGGGCCTGATTATTCGCGCTAAAGGTTCCTTCTTTAGGGGCGAATGGGTCTGATTTTGGTTTGTTAAATTGGTTTTGATTTTCTGACGACTGGCCTTTTTGCCCTTCACCTTGTCCATCATTATCCTGTCCTAAGGTGCTTTCTAAGTGGGGTTGTGTTTTGGTGTTTGCCGCGTCTATGGGTTGACCATTTTTAACAGTTGGTGATTGAGGATCTTGTTGATTAGAAAGTTGTGTAATGTTTGCGGCAAGACCTTGCTCATCAGCGTTTGTTTTCGCCTCTGTGGTTTCAATGGTTGAGGTTTGAAGTGAAGCACTTTCTATTGAGCTGTTCTCGGTTTCTAAATTTTCATCAACAAGTGATTGTAATTCGCCAGTAATTACGTCTTCTTTATCTATGTTATCGTTGTTAAGAGATTGGGTTTCTGAATTTTCTCTTAGATTTTCAGTGTTGATCGTTTCTTCGCTATTTTCTAATGAAGCCGTTTCTACATTTTGAGGAGTTTCTTCAATTGTAGTGTTTTCATCAGACGTGAAAAGTTCAGGGTTTTCGACAGTTTGGCGGGCTTCAGCAAGTTGTTTTTGATTTAAAACATCTTTTTCTTGAGCGTCTTCAGCACGTTTTTCTTCCAAGCGCTCGTCGGCTTGCCTTTTTTCTAATTGCTTTTTTTCAAGCTGAGCATCTTGCCTTGATGCGGTTCTTTGCTTGTCTTCATTGATTTTGTTGGTATTGACGTCACTTTGCCTCTGTTTTTCAGCGCGCTCTGCTTTGTCAATCGTGTTTGTGTTTTTGTCTATATTATCCAGCTTTTGATCCAGATGTTTTGAGAAAATGTCCGCAGAACTTCCCTTGTTTGCAGGGATATCTTGTGTTTTTGCTCGTGAAATTGAAGCTAAAGCATTTGAGTTGATAATTTTCTCTGCAGTCATCTCTTACCTCATATTTTGACTTGGCCACTTTGAATTTTTTTAAGCTCAAGTTTTTATTGGTGGCTTTGTCATGCGTTTTCATTCTATGCGATGCAGATTTTGGGCCAGAGTTTTTATTTTAAAAAAGATCAATAAAAACAATGTTTTTTATGCAAAATTGATTGATTTCAGGGGGACGTGAGAATTTTTTACTCGGCATTAATTGCCGGGGACTGGGCGTTATTTGCCGTGTTCAATCTTGCAAGTTTTGGCTTAAAACTTACATTTAAGTCTAAGAGGTTTGGGAGCTTATTTCTTAGGTTCTTGTGGTAAGATTGGTAATATATTGAAAGTACACCATAAACTGATCACATTCTTTAGGCTCAATGAAAGAAATTTATAGTTTTCGACGTTTTAAAGGGAAAGAATAGAGCCTTTTCTTTATCTTCTGTCGCTTTTATTCTTAAGTTGTGGTAAGGAGGGGGTTTGATGAAATTGAACACTATAAAAATTAGGTTTTTTTATAATTGCATCTAACGGTTTTTAGCTTGCAAATGATGGCACGTATGTGCCTTTCAGAGTGGGCCCGCTTTAATGTATTGCGGAGTTTCTCATTTGTTAGCCGATAGCTTGTTATCTTTAGCACAGATAGTTAAATTTAGTAGCATGACACAATCAAGCACAAATAAAGCTCGCACAGAAAAAGCGGCCACAAAAAACGCAAAACTTAACAGTCTTTCACTTGAAGGTGACCCTTCAAGCTGTCGTATTGTCGTTGCTATGTCCGGCGGTGTCGATAGCTCTGTTGTCGCAGCTTTATTAAAAGCTGAGGGTTATGATGTTGTAGGAATAACATTACAGCTTTATGACCATGGCGAAGCTGTGGGCAGAAAAGGGGCTTGTTGCGCGGGGCAAGATATTCATGATGCCCGCCGTGTGGCAGAAAAAATTGGTATTCCTCACTATGTTTTGGACTATGAAGCTCGTTTTGCTGATAGTGTGATGGATGATTTTGCGAGCAGCTATCTTTCTGGTGAGACGCCAGTGCCTTGCATTATGTGCAATCAAAAAATCAAATTTAAAGATATGCTTGATACAGCCCGTGACCTTGGCGCCGATGCGATGGCGACAGGTCATTATATCTCAAGCCGTTTGGGTGATGATGGCTGGGAATTGGTGCGCGCGAAAGATCATGATCGCGATCAAAGCTACTTTCTCTTCACCACGACTAAACAGCAATTAGACTTTTTACGTTTCCCGCTTGGAGATTTGCACAAATCTCAAGTGCGTGAAATTGCTGAAGAATATGGTCTTTCTGTTGCTGATAAAGCGGACAGCCAAGATATTTGTTTTGTGCCAACAGGTAAATATTCGCAAGTTATTGAAAAATTGCGCCCTGGTGCTGCAGAGCCTGGGGATATTGTTCATGTTGATGGCCGCGTACTTGGGCAACATGAAGGGATTATCAATTACACTGTTGGACAAAGGCGCGGTATTGGTGTTGCCCTTGGTGATCCGATTTATGTTGTTGAACTAGATGCGGTGAACAAACGTGTGATTGTTGGTCCGCGTGACTGTTTGAGCACTAAAATCGTTGAATTAAGAGATATGAATTGGCTTGGTTCTGAAGCCATTGAAGAAATTGGTGAAGAGGGCATTCCGGTTTATGCACGGGTGCGTTCTACTCAACCACCACAGGCGGCGACATTATTTTGCCGTGATGATCGTTTTTTGGTGGAACTGCACAATAGCGAAGATGGGGTTTCGCCAGGGCAAGCTTGTGTCCTTTATGAAGATGGGCAAGGCCGGTCTCGTATTTTAGGTGGTGGCTGGATTAAAAAGGCCATTGCTGCCAGTGATATTGACATTAACCGTGAAACTCAGGTTGAGAAAAATCAGTCAGAAGTTTCAATGGACTGATTGGGGATTGCATTTTTTACATTTTCCTTAACTCGCAGCAAATGACAGGTTTGCGCTTTTGAGAGTGTATTAAATGTTGAGAATTAGGAGATTTTTATAAGTGAACGCAGTAAAGAAAGCAGTGATGGATCGCGGGGCTGTCATCTCAGCCTATCGTCGTTGGGCCCCAATTTATGACCAAACATTTGGGACTGTTGCAGCGGCTGGTAGAAAACATGCTGTTGATATTATGAACAAACGTGATGGCTCTGTTTTGGAAGTTGGTGTGGGAACAGGGCTCTCGCTCCCTCGTTATTCGGATCATTTGAGTGTCACGGGTGTAGATTTATCTCCTGAAATGCTGAAAAAGGCTGAAAACCGGGTTGTTAAAAATAAGCTGCAAAATATTGACGGCTTGCATGAGATGGATGCACGTAACCTCGATTTTGATGATGACAAGTTTGACACTGTTGTTGCGATGTATGTGATGACGGTTGTGCCAGAGCCTGAGTTAGTTATGGAAGAGCTGGAGCGGGTTTGCGCACCTGGCGGTCAGGTGATTTTGGTTAATCACTTTAGCCAAGAGCATGGTACACGTGGCTGGTTTGAGCGCCGCATGGCACCATTTGCTTCAACTTTAGGCTGGCGCCCGATTTTCCCAGTTGAGCGGGTTATGGGCTGTGAAAGCTTGGAACTCGTTGAGCGTCGTTCACTTCGCCCCCTTGGGCTTTTCACTATGCTTCGTTTTACCAAAGCGGCTGCGCCTAAAATTGCTAAAGGGCGTTCGCGGGCTATGGTCAACGATAATTACGTTAGTGAAGCGGTTGTTTCGCAATAAATAGATAAAAAGGGAAGGGGATGAAATTTTTCCTTTTCCTTTAATTTTTTCCTCTTGACGTAGCTTCGATTAGTTTCTACAAGCTTTTGTTCCAGCACTTAAATTCTATATTTGGAATTTCATACATATTTGTGGCGGGGTAGCTCAGCTGGTTAGAGCAGCGGAATCATAATCCGCGTGTCGGGGGTTCAAGTCCCTCCCCCGCTACCAATTATTTCTTAATAAAAACAATGTGTTATGGCTTTCGTGAAAGTTGGCATGAAATTTCTAGACACTTTTTCTAGACACTTTCCGCTGTTCTAGACATTTTTTTATTTTCTATCCAAATTTATCATCACAAAAAGGTATTGCATGCAATCAAGTGATGTTTGCAAGTAATTAGTGGATGCATGAATTCAGAAGCTTAAATTCATCACAATTTAAAGATATTTTTTTGAAAATTTGCTATGATTCGAATCAGCGGGGATCTAATGATGCAATATCAAGCAAAAACGGCGGCAATGGACGTTGCAAACTGGTTTTTAAATAAATGTTGGCAAGAGGGTGAAGGTATTCCTCAGTGCGATCAGTTAAAATTATACAAACTGGTCTATTATGCGCATGCTTGGTATTTAGCTTTTACAGGTACCGCTTTATTTGATGAAGACGTTGAAGCATGGCCTCATGGACCTGTTGTTAGGGATTTATATATTGAGTTTAAGAGATTTGGGAGAAAACCAATAAATCGACTTGGGCAAAGGCTGCATGTAGACCAAGATAAACAGGCAAGAATGATGGCATTGGTTCCGCAATACGATGGAGCCATGGAGCAAATTTTAAATTCTGTGTGGGATACTTATAAAGAATACACAGGGATACAACTATCTAATAGTACCCATGATAAAGGCGAGCCTTGGGATATAGTAAGTAGGCATTACAGCCTTCATATGAAGCCAAAAATTCCAAATGAAATTATTGAGCAGGTGTTTAGAAACAAATTAAATGCACCATCATCCTGATTATCATTCACCTATTCCTTCGCAAGTTCCCCACCTAGGCACGTATCAGGTGCCTAGACCAAATCGCATTCCAAGTAATCAGATTGATAAAGAAACCGAAGCATTTTTAATACAAGCAGAGAACGAGAGGCAAAATATTGATTTGCGTCGTCGTTTAGTTTGGGTAACTACAATATCATTAGTCATTTGGGGAGTGTTTTTGGTTGGGTTTTTGTCGTCTAACATTGATGCCCTAACCAACGGGGTTTGCAGTTTACTTGGTACCGTTACTGTCGCTTTTGTAACCTTGTATGGTTATGTTATAAAGTGCATTTTTCCTAGATCATAGATTTAAGCTTTATAATCATTAAGATGATTTAGTTTTGGCTTTATGCCATTAGCTTATGCTAGATGATTGTTTTTAATAATCTAGACATTTTGTTGGTTTTGAAGGGTGTTCTAGACACTTTTAAATTATCTAACATGTTGATTTAAAAGGAATAAGAAACTAATCATAATCCGCGTGTCGGGGGTTCAAGTCCCTCCCCCGCTACCACTGGCTAGCCAGTTTTGTAGTGGTGCCAGGTGTTGGATATTTCCTTTTCATTTTCCAATATAAAGTTTTCAGAAAACTTCTTGTTTCATTTTTCGGATAAAATACTCTCTAATAGTTACTGCTTGTTTTGGGAGGAGCACATGGTTGTTCTTGTTCAATCTTTAACTGGGGATGATATTCGTGTTGTGCTGCCTGAGCTTGCGCAGTTGCGGATGGAGGTGTTTCGCGATTGGCCTTATTTGTATGATGGTTCGCTTGAGTATGAAGAAGAGTATTTGAGCAAATTTGCAGATGCGTCTGGTGCGATTTGTGTTGTCGCATATGATGGGGAGAAGGTTGTTGGGGCTTCGACGGCTGCGCCTTTAGTTGAAGAGCATGAAGAATTTACCGTGCCGTTTGAAGAGGCCGGGTATGATATCTCGAAGATTTTTTATTGCGGTGAAAGTGTTCTCTTAAAAGAGTATCGTGGACGTGGAATTGGCCATCAGTTTTTTGATGCTCGTGAAGCGGAAGCTAACCGGCAAGGTGGTTTTACTCATTCTTGCTTTTGCCGGGTTGTTCGGCCAGAAACACATCCATTAAAACCTGATAATTATTTTGCACTTGATGGTTTTTGGCGCTCTCGAGGCTATACGCCCGTGCTAGGATTGATCGCGCATTTTGAATGGAAAGATATTGATTTGCCAAATGAGACAGACCATCAGCTGCAATTCTGGATGAAAGAATTTTCATGAGTTTGCCTTCTTCAATAAAAATTGCCTCAGCACAATATGGTTTTGACCGACTTGCAAATCTAGACGAGTGGGAAGCTAAGATTTCGCGCTGGGTTGAGCAGGGAGCAGCAACTGGCGCTGAACTTCTTCTTTTTCCTGAATATGCTGCGATTGAGCTGGCTGGATGTTTTGGAGGTGAGGTTTCAGGTGATTTGCAAAAGACGCTAGAGTGTGTTGCCGAATTAGCTGAGTGGCGGGTTCAGTTGCATGTTACGTTAGCAGAAAAACATAATGTGCATATTCTTGTTGGATCTGGGCCGGTGAAAAATGATGAGGGACATTTTGTGAATGCGGCTCAGTTGGTTGCTCCAAACGGTTCTGTTGGTGTCCAAGAGAAAATGATTATGACGCCCTTTGAAAAAGAATGGGGCGTTGAAAGTGGTGCGCAGTTAAGGGTGTTTGATACTTCACTCGGGCGGATTGGTGTTTTGATTTGTTATGACTGTGAGTTTCCTTTATTGGCACGGGCGATGGTCGAAGCGGGGGCTGAGGTTTTGTTGGTGCCGAGTTGTACTGAGAAAGAGACAGGGTTTAACCGAGTTAAGATTGGTGCACAGGCGCGGGCACTGGAGAACGGTGTGGTGACAGTGCAAAGCGCGACGGTTGGAGACGTGCCTTGGTCACCGGCGATAGATTATAACTATGGTGTTGCTGGGATTTATGTGCCCCCTGAAGAGAGTATCAGCGCAGATGGCGTGCTTTTTGAAGGCTCTTCCAATGAGGTTGGCTGGGTGAATGGGGGGGGTGATTTAACGGCTCTGAGGAAATTACGCGATCATGGTGAGATGCGTAATTATCACGATTGGTCAGTTCAACCAGGTGCCGGTGAATTGGGCGGAGATGTTGACTTTATTACTTTAAAATAGATTTTCTCGTTACTTAAATATTGCACCTATATTCCAACGATGGGTTGTAGTATCCTTCCTAAGAGGCTTTTGAATTTTGTTGGGGCTTCTGTTGCTGAGAGGCAGATGCAATCTTCTTCAGAGATGACTTTTGGTTGATGTTCTACATCAGTGTCTAAGTCAGCGATGTCGCCTTTTGCGAAGGTGCCGAATTTATCTTGATATGCGCCTTGCAAGATGAGGGTTAGCTCATGGCCATTGTGGCCGTGCTCTGGCATTTGCTTGCCTTTGGCAATGCGCAATAATCTTAGTGATGAATTGGCATTTTCTGACAAGGTGATTGGATGATGTGAGACACCAGGGGCCAGGCGTTTCCATTTGATATCCTCAATATTTGTTTTTAGATAGCTTTGAAGAGCTAATGGCAATTCTGACCATTCATGTTTAGGTTTTTTCGTTTTGAGGGTGAGCTCACCTACACTTTGTTGATTGTTGATTTCTGTGCTTGGTTCTACTGAAATTTTTTCTAACAATCTTCCGAAAGAGCCTTGCGATAGAGGGACTTCTTCTGATTGTTCTAGATGAGTGCCGCCGATAAGCTCAGCTGTTCGCACTGTTTCTCTGCAGGTTTCACAAATTTGTAGATGGCATGAAACAATCACTGCGAAGGCTTCATCAAGCGTGCCTGCTGCATATGAGATTAAGGTTGTTTCATCTGGATGGTGATTGATGTTCACAGTACGTCCTCTACAGATTTTCTTAGTTTCTTGTAGGCCAGTCTCATTCTTGATTTAACCGTGCCTAATGGAATGCCGAGGGTTTTTGAAATCTCGGTTTGTGATAATTCATTTACAAAAGACATTTCTATTATTTCTTTTTGCTCTGGCGGTAAGCTTTTTGAAATGTCTGATACCATTCTATCTCTCTCATTCGATATGACCTGTTCTTCAGAGTCGGTTGCATCATCTGAGAGTTCTAAATCTTCAATATCGTGATAGTGTTTTGTTCCTTGTTTGCGGTAGCCATCAATTCGTTTGTTTCGTGCAATGGTGAAAATCCATGCGCTGACGCTGCCGCGATATTTTGAGAATTTGTCTGCTTTGTTCCAGACCGTGAGCATGGTTTCTTGCATGAGGTCTTCGGCTGTGTCTGCGTCTGATGATTGTTTCATCATCAGAGCTTTGATCTTGGGTGCAAAATGGACGAATAACTGTTCGAACGCCTCTTTATCGCGGTTTAATGCAATAAGTTCTAAAAGCTCATGATGATCAGTTGTTTCGTTCTTCGTCACATCAACTCTTCTTATTGGTATAGACTTATCTTGGACGTACATTGCACATTGCTCTTTGCAGATAAATTTTAGCTGAATGGCATTTAATTTCAATCCGGATTTAATTTTACCATTAAGCATTTGTTATCAGAAAGTTGGCAGAGATGTTTGGGATTAGAGGTCTGCCAACTTTCTTCGGTATCTTGTCTTCGATAGATTAGCTGGAGGGTAGTAATACCTTATCGATGACGTGGATGATACCGTTACTGGCTGAAATATCCGCTGATACGACATTAGCTTTATCGATGGTCACACCAGATGATGATTTCTTAACTGATAGCATTTTATCGCCGCCTGCCTTGATTGTTTTCACATGGATTGTGCGGCCGGGTAATTGGTTAGACATTAATTTGCGTGGTAGCACATGATATTTTAGAACAGCGACGAGCTGTGCTTTGTTTTCAGGCTTTAATAGATTTTCAACTGTGCCTGCTGGCAGTGCTGCAAAGGCTTCATCTGTTGGGGCAAAGACTGTGAGGTTTTTGCCATCTGAAAGGGCGCCTGCCAAGCCAGCGGCTTTCGCTGCTGTTAATAGTGTGTTGAAGGTGCCTGCTTTTTGAGCTGTTTCGACAATGTTTGCCGCATTAGCTGTTGAAGTCAGCCCTAGGCTTGTTGCGAATGCAATCGCGATTATAAATTTTTTCATTTCCAAATTTCCCTAATTAACTTGTTTCCCTTGAAACTTGCGGCCGTTTCATTTCGTGTTAACAGTTAGGTAACGCTTTCAATTTGGGTTTGGATCACTGTGGGGGGATTTAAATGGGATATTTTATGGGGTTTTGAACTTTTCTATTAACTTTCATTATAGCAATTTATTGCTTTTGCTTTGTTTTTTGTGATTGTCTTCATGTATTTTAGAAAAAGCAGGTGGGACTTTTTTTCAAGAAAGATAATAGGGAGGTGCGAGAGACACTCACTTTCTTTCATTTAAGTTTTATGATGGGGGAGCGTGGAAGTTTGAGACATGATTTTCTTTTAAAATCACTTTTCACTTCCACGCTTTATTTTTCAACAGCTTCTACAGGCCATTCTTAAAGAGCGTCTGTATATTCACCGCGGGCGGGGTAATTGTTTTTAATGGCAAAATCAACCGCACCAATTAGTTCTGAAAAATGAGGGCGTGAGAATGGCATGGTTTGCACAGCGCCATAGTAAAGCGTTTGATCTGGATTGATGATAAAGAGGCCCGGCTCAGAAAAAAGAGTTGGTTCTTCAATGCCGATGGATGTTTTGCCTCGAGAGCGAGACAAATAGAGTCCCCATTCGCGTGCTTTTTTAAGATCTAGGTCATAACCTATGCGTAGATTTTGATTATCAATTCTTTCTGACATGGCAACAGCGCGGTCTTTGACGTCTGAACTGATGGCGATTGTTGTTACGCCGCGTTCAGCAAAGGCTGGTGTTTCTTTATCGAGTTCTTTTAAATAGTTTGCGCAAATTGGGCAATGTAGACCTCTGTAGAAACATAAGACCACACCTCTTTCACTTTGCTCTTTTGATAAGTCAAATGTTTCCCCGCTGAGGGTTGGAATGACCAGTTCGGGTGTTTTTTCTCTTGGAATGAGCATGGGTGCCTCCTGATTAAATGTTTTGTTGTGATGATTTTTCTTGTTGTTTATCAGATTTTTTGTAAGATAAATTCTTTTAATTCCGACTGAAAGTCTGGTTATGGCTCATCTTGATCGATTATCTAGTTTGATTTCTCATTTTGATATTCATGCTTGTGCGAATACATCTTTGGAAGACAGCAACTTCTTTTTGCTTGGGGATGGTACTAAAGAAAGCGATGCTGATGATTTTACCCGGCTCGTGCTCTATTTAAAAAAGAAGAAAAAAGAGGGGGGATATGTTGCCCACCTTAAGGAGCGAAATTCACAAATTTTAGTGCATGGAGGCATGGATATTGGAGGGAGTGAAAACCCGCTTTTTTATGCGCTTCCTGAATTTATCGAAGTCGATTTAAAGGAACATCATTTAAGTGAGAAGCATGGTATTGGTGCGATAGCTGATTTGATTGCGCTTGAAATGAAGGGAAAGCGATGTGGTGGGAAATTTGCGCTTGATCGTTTGTCTGAGTTGTTGGTGGTCCATTTGCTTCGGTTTACCATTGAGCAAGAAGGGGCAGAGGCCGGATTGTTTGCAGGATTAGCGCACCCCAAATTAAGTCCTGTATTAGTGGCGATGCATGATGCCCCTGGGCGGCAATGGCAAGTGGATGATTTTAGTCTACTTGCTGGTATGTCTCGTTCTCATTTTATTGCGGAATTTCAAACTGTGATTGGGAAAACACCGATTGCCTACTTGAAGCAGTGGCGCATGGTTTTGGCGCGGAATTCTCTATTAAAAGGAGAGCGGGTGAATTCGGTTGCTCGTAAATTTGGTTATAGCTCGGCAGATGCATTTGGCCGTGCGTTTATTCAAACCTACGGAATGGCCCCTTCAAAAATAAAGGGGCCATTTTCTTGTTAGGATTAAAGAAGGGTTATTGTTTGTTTAGGACATTCCTTGATTATATTCTTTCATTATATTTCGGGGGCCGTTTGGAACGATGCCTGTTGGGTTGAGAGCTTTGATTGAATAATAGCCTTGTTTGATGTGATCACTATTCACAGTGTTTTTAATCGCGGGGATTTCATAGAGCCGCTTCATATAGGCTGATAGATTAGGGTAATCCCAAATGTGATTTAGGTTGGCTTTAAAGAGACCGTAGTAAGCTAGATCAAATCGAATGAGTGTCATAAATAGGTGGATGTCACTTAGAGTGAGATGCTCATCGAATAGATAGGGGCTTTTTGAATTTAGGCGGATTTCTAATTCTTCTAACGCCTCGAATAAAGACGAACAGGCTTCTTCATAAGCGATTTGGGTTGTTGCAAAGCCCGTTTTATAAACGCCATTATTGATGCGTGGATACATCCAGTCATTTAACTCTTCAATTTCTTTTTTTAAGTGTTCTGGATATAAATTTACCTTTGCTTTTTCTTCGTCCAATAAGTCATTAAACCCATCATTTAGCATTTTAATGATTTCAGATGATTCATTATTGACGATTGTTTCATTTGTTTTATCCCACAAGACAGGAACAGTGGCTCTGCCGGTGTAGTCTTTGTCTGCTTTGGCATATATCTCATGCATGTAGGTTGCGTTTAAGATTGTATCTGGTCCAGAAGCGCCAGGGTAGGTACCGAACTTCCAGCCCTTTTCAGTTAGCTGTGGCTCAACAACGCTAACAGAGATGATGTCTTCCAATCCTTTTAAGGAGCGGACAGCTAATGTTCTGCAAGCCCAGGGGCAGATATAGGCAACGAATAAATGATAACGATTTTTTTCAGCCAGAAAATCCTGTTGACCAATTTGATTTCTAAAAGAAGATGGTTTTCTTACAAACCCGCCTTGCTCATCTACCCCTTGTACGGGATGGAAATCTTTGCTCCATTTGCCATCAACTAACATTTTTCGTTGCCTTTCTTTTGTATTTATTTGGCTAGAATTGCTTCTGTTTCGATGTCAATTTTTACATTGTCTTCGATGGCTGGGAGGCCGAACTTGATGCCAAATTCAGAGCGTTTAATTGTTGCCGTTGCGGAAAAGCCTGCTGTTTTTTGTTTTGTGGCTGGGCTTGGGCCAATTTTGTTTAATTTTGCATCTAAAACGATTGGTTTCGTGATGCCATTTAATGTGAGGGCGCCATGAATTTTGGCTTTGTTATTTGATTTCATGACAATTTCGGTCGATTTGAATTTTGCGACTTTGAATTTTTTTACATTGAAGAAATCTGGACTTGAGAGGTGGTTATCAAACTTTTTCTCACCTGTGGTGATGGTTGCGAGTTTGATGGTGACTTCAATTTTACTTTTTGAAAGGTCTTTCTCATCTAGGATGAGGGTGCCTTCAGTGTTTGTGAATTTTCCAGATGGAAAAGAAAAACCAAAATGTCCAACTTTCCAGATGATGTTGGTGTGTCTTGGATCGAGCTTATATTTCTCTGCTGCAAGAGAGAGGTTTGTTGAGGCCGCTAAGATTGTTAGGGCCGCAAATAGACTGTAGAGGTGCTTCATTTGGTGCGTCCTTTTTTTAAATGATTAAATGTTCCTTTCATTATTTTGAATTTTTCTGCACTGTAAATTTGTAAAATTGCAGTTTTTATGTGCATATATGCACATATGTGTTTTATAAGATTTGTGAGTAACTTAGATGAATTGGGACGATTATCGTGTGTTTTTGGCTTTAGCGGAAGCTGGCTCTTTATTGAAGGCGGGCCAAAATTTGCAGGTTTCGCATACCACAGTTCTTCGACGGTTAAATGCACTTGAAGAAAGGTTGAAGGTGCGTTTGTTTGATCGCCATAAAACCGGGTATGTATTGACTGCAAGTGGTGAGACGATTTTACAATCTGCTCTGCATCTTAAAGATGAGATTGATGGCTTTGAGCGGCAGGTATTAGGGCAAGATATTCGTCTTAGTGGGGAAATAAAAATTTCTACGACGGATACAATTGGGTTTTTCTGGCTACCACCATTTATTAAAAAATTTAAGACTTTATATCCGGATATTGTTTTGAACGTAGAAGTTGATAATCGCCACAAAAATTTATCAAAACGTGAAGCTGATATTGTTATCCCTTCTATGAACCGTCAGCCTGATTATATGGTGGGGCGTGAGCTTCGTCCTATTCATATTCGTCTTTATGGGCATCGATCTTATGTAGAAACAAAGGGAGTGAATTTAATTGCTTCAGACAAGGATTATAAGAATTTTGATTTTATTTTATTGAATGAGAGTTTGTCCCACTTACCAATGAACCAATATATATTAAAGAGAATTGAGCCAAAACAAGTGGCTATTATGGCCAGCAATTTTAGTGCGCTTTATCATCTTTGTTTGCAAGGTTTGGGGCTTGCGGCGCTGCCCTACTATGTTGGTGAGCAAGCGCCTGACTTGTGTGAGGTGAGTGAAATTCCTTTTTCTGTGCACTCAAATTCAATCTGGATTTTGACGCATCCTGATTTAAAACGGTCTGCTCGCATTATGGCCTTTATGGAATTTATGAGAGAGGAAAATAAAAAAATCTCTTAATATTGTTTTGCATGTTTGGATGATTTTACAAGCCCATTTTCAATTGCGTATTTTGTTAGCCCAGCTGTTGAAGAGATGTTTAATTTCCGTTTGATGTTTCTTCTATGGGTTTCTACGGTTCTGACACTAATATCAAGATGGCGGGCAATGTGTTTATTGCTATTACCTTCCGTTAAGAGAAGTAGGATGGTTTGTTCTCTTGTTGTTAAGGGGCCGCTATTGCTGTCTTCTTCATGGGCCATGAGAATTTCTGAAATGCCTGAGCTGAAATAAGTTCCGCCTCGATAAACGGCTTCAATGGCTGTAACAATTTCTTTTGAAGACACGTCTTTTAAAACGTATCCTCTTGCACCATTTCTCAAAGCGCTGCTGATATATTCGCGGTTGTCATGCATACTTAAAATCAGGACTTTGATATCTTTGTTGTTTTCCTGAAAGATTTCGGTTGCATCTAAGCCGTTTAATTCAGGCATGTTAATGTCCATCAAGACAATGTCAGGTGAGAGTGTTCTAGCTTTTTCTAAGGCTTCTTTACCGGTTTTTGCTTGAGCTACGACCTCAATATGTGGATAGAGGTCTAGGCAAGACTGAATGCCATCCATCACAAGTGGGTGGTCATCAGCTATTAGAACGCGAATTTTGAAATTTTCTTCCATCTTAACTTTCCCCAGTTAGACCGTTCTTTTCTTTTATGCAGTTTCTTTTATGCGCTAAGGCTTGTTTCTGAATTTGATTGTAAAAGTTTCTTTGGCATTTTCGCTCTGATTGTTGTCCCTCTTTCTGAGGAGAGGATTTTGAGTTCTCCATTATGATATTCTATTCTCTCTTGCATATTTCTTAAGCCTATACCGGTTAATGGATTGCTTTTTGTTTTAGCCATATCACTCGCAAAACCATTGCCATCATCTGTGATTGACAGGGTGACTTCACCTTTTGGAGCAGAGAGTTTAATTTTCACGTGTTTGGCTTGAGCGTGGCGTTCTATATTCGTGAGTGCTTCTTGGGCTACGCGATACAGGGTTGTTTTTACTTCTTTGGGAAGGAGGTTGTGAAATGCGACTGTGTTGATTGTTAGTTTTAAATTATTTCGTTCAGCAAATTCTTCGGCCAAACTTTTTAAAGCTGGTGAGAGACCTAAGTCATCAAGTGATCTTGGGCGTAAATCTCTTGAGATGCGTCTGACTTCTTTAATAGCGGTGTGCAGTGCTTCATTGCTTTTTTCGAGTGAATTTTGCACGGTTGGATCTTTTTTCAGAAGCTTAGTTAGAGATAATTCTTGCGCAAATTTAACTGAGACCAAAATTTGGCTGATGCTGTCATGGAGTTCTCTTGCAACGCGGCCTCGTTCTTCTTCCTGAGTTTCAACGATGCGATGTGTTAATTGTTTTAGTTTCACATCAGCCAATCTTCGCTCATGTAAGTTTATGAGGACGCCTGTGATGAAGACTAGAACGAGTGAAACAAGAGTGATGATTAAGATGATAACCGTTGTCTGACTTATTCTTTCTGAAACTTCAGCTTCAATGGCTTTGACTTGTTCATTGACGTTATCAATATAAAGGCCGGTTCCAAGCATCCATTTCCATTTTTTTAATGGGATCGCGTAACTAATTTTTTCAGCAACATCTCCGGTTGATGGCTTTTCCCAATAGTAACTGTGATAGCCACCACCTTCTTTTGCTTTTTGAATCAAATTTTGGATGACTTTATCACCCTTGCTATCAGTTAGGTGCCACCAATTATTGCCAACGCGATGAGGTTGTTTGGGATGGACAATATTGATGCCTTTGTAATCATAAACAAAGAAATAGCCATCTGTTCCATAAGTTAGGGCGTTTAAAATATTTCTAACTTGTGATTGGGCAAAGGCGTCATTTGTTCCAGCTGTTTCATATATGTGGCGAATGGAGGTTTGGGCAAGACGGAGGTAGTTGAGTAGTTCTGATTTTTTAGCGTCGAGCATATTTTTTCGAAAGAATGTTATTTCTTCTTTCGATAAAGTTTGGGCTTGATATGAGACAAGCAAGGTGATCGCAGAAACCGATAAAATAAGTGGTACTGTTGCGAGGAGGAGAATTTTTTGTCTTAAATTCATTGTGTTACTTAATTGCTTCTCTAAATAATCCAAATTCTCAGTGTGCTGAAGACTATATCCTTCTCAAGCCCTTATATCTCTAGGTATAATTAGGTATTTGATTTACCCAGTTAATGATAGTCGTGCAAATTATCGTAATTTTTCTACCTGAAGATACGAATTTTGCTTTATCATAGGGGTTGATAATACTAGGGCCTATGTCTTTAGTATAGTTTTTTTGATCATATTCCATTTTTAGGATTAAGAAAAATTTTTGACAAGTTGAAACAATAATCGCTTACTTAAATTTAATATCTGGGGAGATTTTACATGAAACGTCGTGATTTTATTAAAAAGGCCGGCGCTGGTGTCGCAGCTGGTGCTGTCGGCCTTAGTGCCGCTGGAACTCTATCTACACCTGCAATTGCAAAGGGAAAACGCAAATGGATTTGTGTTTCTGCTTTCGGTAAAGCTGGTTTGCTAGGCCAAGCTCTTGGCGAATTTGCAAAATATGTTGGTACGGCTTCTAATGGTCGTCTCAAAATTAAAGTTTATCATGCTGGTGAGTTGGTAAAACCTTTTGAAGCTATGGACGCAGTTCAAGCTGGTACCGCTCAAATGGGCTATGGTGCTTCATATTATTGGGCTGGTAAATCTGACTCAATTTCTTTTGTTTCTGCCATGCCTTATGGTCTCACCGCACAAGAGCAAAATGCTTGGTGCTATTATGGTGGTGGTATCGAAATGGCTGATAAAGCCGCTTACAATCCACTTGGATTGAAATTTCTTCCTCTTGGTAATACTGGTAACCAAATGGGTGGTTGGTATAAAAAAGATATCAACACAGTTGCTGACCTGAAGGGCTTAAAGTTCCGCATGCCTGGTTTGGGTGGTGAAATTTTAAAAACTTTTGGTGTGAACGTTGTTCTTCTTCCTGGTTCTGAAGTGTTGCCAGCTCTTACTTCTGGTGCGATTGATGGCACTGAGTGGATTGGCCCTGCGCCTGACCTTGGTAAAGGTCTCTACAAGGTGGTGAATAATTATTATTACCCAGGCTGGCATGAGCCTGCGACAATTCTTGATAGCTTCTTTGATTTGAAAGAATGGGAAGCTCTGGAGCCTGATCTTAAAGAGATTGTTACACGCGGCGCGGCTGCAACGAATGTTTGGATTCTTTCAAAATTCCAGGCTATTAACAATTCAGCACTTCAAAAATTGACGAAAGAACATAAAGTTAATTTGCGTCCATATAGTGATGAACTTGTGAACGCAATTGGTGAGCGTGCAACAACTGTTTTACCAGAAGTTGCTAGTCGCTCTGCTGATGCGAAAAAATTATTTAATCACATCATTCAATTCCGCGGGACTATGACTGATTGGTCAGCTTATTCTGAAGGTGCTTTCTTAAAAGCGCGTTTGGCTGCGAAATTTAAATCTATTTAATTTTATCAGCTCTATGTGATGACTTAAGTGGCTTTGTATTAAGCCACTTAAGTTGTTTTGGAAGCTGATTGTTTTTACAAAGACATTTTTCTTTTCTTCGTTCTTTGTTTTTTTGCCGTATAAAAATATTTTAAGAGCGGCGAAAGCAGCTTCCATTTTTATATTACTCAGCACATAGATGTTTGTGAAATTTTATATAAATTAATGGGACCGCTATGTTTTTACTCAAAAAACTTGCTGATATTATTGACGGGATAAATAGCTTTGTTGGGAAAGCTGTTTCTTTTCTGGTCGTGATTATGGTGCTGAACGTTTTTACTGTTGTTGTTCTGCGCTATGTATTTTCTCAGGGCTGGGTTTGGATGCAAGAGCTGTATGTGTGGACGCATGCTACAATTTTTATGCTGGGCGCTGGTTATACTCTCCTTCATGATGGGCATGTGAGGATCGATTTGATCTATAGAACTGCAAGTGCACGCTATAAAGCTCTTGTGAATATTTTAGGTAGCCTCTTTTTGGCGCTTCCGTTGCTTTATCTTTTACTTGTTAGAAGTACGCCGATGGTTGAGCGCTCTTTTCAAAGTTTAGAAAAATCAGCTGAAGCTGGTGGTTTACCAGCGCTTTATATTCTAAAAGCTGTCATTCCTCTTTTTTGCATCCTATTTGGTTTGCAATTTATTTCATTAATCATTCGAAGTTTAGAGACGCTTTTCGATCCTTCAAAAAATTCGTCTTTTCCTCAAGAACAACAAGAACAAAGCCGTTAAGGATCCATCATGACTGAAGAATTACTTGCTCTTATAATGTTTCTCGTCACGATTGTGGCGCTACTGCTTGGGTTCCCTGTTGCCTTAACACTTGGTGGCTCGGCTCTTTTGTTTGCCTTTATCGGTGAATATCTTGATTTGTTTAACATGGGACTGCTTTCTGTTTATCCTTTGCGTATATTAGGAGTGATGAAAGCGGAAACGCTTGTTGCGGTTCCTCTTTTTATTTTCATGGGCGTGATGCTTGATCGCTCTAATTTGGCCGGTGATTTGCTTGATGCGATGGGACGGATGTTTGGCAAGATGCGAGGCGGCCTTGGTGCTTCTGTCTTGTTAGTTGGCACATTATTAGCGGCATCAACTGGTATTGTTGGCGCAACTGTAGTGACTATGGGCTTAATGAGTTTTCCTGTAATGCTTCGTGCTGGTTATGACCCTAAATTAGCTGCTGGGTTAATTTGTTCATCTGGTACTTTGGGGCAAATCATACCTCCTTCGATTGTTTTGGTTTTACTGGCTGATATTTTACAAGGGGCGAATGAGCAAGCCTCAGAGATGAAGGGAATTTTGGTTCCAGAACCGGTGACAGCAATTGACCTTTTTGCTGGCGCTCTTTTTCCGGGGTTATTATTGGTTGGGCTTTATTTATCCTGGTTGATTTTTCAGGCGATTATCAATCCTAGTAGTTGTCCGTCTATGCAAACTGAAGATAGTGGAGAGCGAGTTAAGTTTACTGAAATTTTACGGGTTATTTTCCCGCCGCTCATTTTGATTGTTGTTGTGCTTGGTTCTATTTTAACTGGTATTGCAACACCAACGGAGAGTGCTGCTGTGGGTGCTGTTGGAGCGAGCTTGTTGGCTATTCAGGCAGGTAAGTTTAATTTTTCAATATTGAGAAGTGTTAGCCAAGAAACCGTTAAGATTAGCTCGATGGTGTTTATCATTCTTGTTGGTGCATCTATGTTCTCTCTTGTTTTTCGCGGTCTTGGCGGCGATGAAGTGGTTGAAGAATTTTTGCAAAACTTACCGGGCGGTGCCTTTACAGCTATGCTGTTGGTGATGGTGGTGATTTTCTTTCTTGGTTTCTTCCTTGATTTTATTGAAATTATTTTCGTTGTTGTGCCGATTGTTGCCCCAACGCTTATTGCGCTTGGGTATAGTCCATTATGGCTAGGCATCATGATTGGTGTGAATTTACAGACTAGTTTCTTAACGCCGCCCTTTGGATTTGCACTTTTCTATTTGCGAGGGGTTGCACCTGAAACGGTTAAAACATCGACGATTTATGCGGGTGTTATTCCGTTTATTTTCTTGCAAGTTTTAGCGCTTGCCATTTTCTGGACGTTTCCTGAAATAGTCACTTGGTTGCCGAGTGTCTTGTTTGACTAGGAGTTGAATAAATCAATATTCGAATTGGTTGCTTTCTTTATCTCTTTTTTGGTGTCCCTT
>JAEPQF010000052.1:17896-22700 GCA_017640685.1 Hyphomicrobiales bacterium | reverse complement strand
AACCCATCTGCCCATATGCCTATGATAAAGCCCAGCATAGCAAAGGTAAGAGAGGTGAGCACTAAGAAGAGCAACATGATGAAGGGATGTTTTATATCAAGGGGTACAAATAAGTGAGCCGTTGCCAAGATAATTAAACCTAAAATAACTGATTTGGTTGCTGCTGCGCCGACATAACCAATGATGATCTCAAGTGGAGAAATAGGAGCTGACAAGACTTCATAGATGGTTCCAGTAAACCGGGGGAAATAAATGCCAAAAGCTGCGTTTGAAATTGATTGTGTGAGAATTGAAAACATAATGAGGCCGGGCACGATAAATGCACCATAAGAGATGCCATCGATTTCTGTAATTCTTGTGCCAATTGCTGAGCCAAAAACAATGAAATAAAGCGCAGTTGAAATAACAGGTGACGCGAGACTTTGACCAAGGGTGCGGAATGCACGTGCCATTTCATAATTATAGATTGATTTTATTGCTTGTATGTTCATGTTTATTTCTTCACCAATTCTACGAAGATTTCTTCTAGTGAGCTTTGCTTCGTGTTTAGGTCTTTGAATTTAATTTTGCAGTTACCAATCGCGTTGAGCATGGTTGTGATGCCTGTTCGCTCTTGGGTTGTGTCATAAGTGTAAATCAGCTCTTTGCCATCATCTTTTAATTCTAAATCATACTCTTTAAGCGTCTCTGGAATGGTGTCTAATTTTTCGGTGAGTTCCAAGGAGAGTTGTTTTTTACCAAGTTTTTGCATCAGTTCTGTTTTGTTCTCAACCAGGATGATTTCACCATTGTTGATGACGCCGATGCGATCTGCCATTTCTTCGGCTTCTTCGATGTAGTGGGTCGTCAGGATGATGGTCACACCGCTTTTGCGTAAGTCTCGCACGATGTTCCACATATCTTTTCTGAGTTCAACATCAACGCCGGCGGTTGGCTCATCAAGAAACAGAATTTTGGGTTCATGTGATAATGCTTTGGCAATGAGCACTCTCCTTTTCATGCCGCCTGAGAGCGTCATAAGTTGATTATCTTTTTTGTCCCAGAGGCTTAAACTTTTTAGGATTTTTTCCAAATATTCAGGGTTTGGTTTCTTGCCAAAGAGACCACGGGAAAAACTTACTGTTGACCAGACGGGCTCAAAGGCATCTGTTGTCAGCTCTTGTGGGACAAGGCCAATGAGACTTCTTGTTTGGCGATAATCTTTTTCAATGTCATATCCATTGACTTTTATTGAGCCGTTGGTTGGGGTGACAATGCCGCAAATTGTGCTGATTAATGTGGTTTTGCCAGCACCATTTGGACCTAAAAGAGCAAAGATTTCCCCTTCTTTGATTGAGAGGTTTATCTCTTTTAGGGCCTGGAAGCCGCCGTCATAAATCTTATTGATGTTTTCAATTTCTATAATATTTTTCATTCGGAAGAACTTCCAGTGGTATGTATCTGATTGTACGATTGTTTATGGATTTAGAATTGCTCAAGTTTGTTTTACCGCTATTAGCTTTACTTTTGCAAGTTATATGTTTTTTGATCAAATTCAACCTTCAAAATTTGCTTTTCATTATAATTGATTTTTCTAGTTGTACATTGGATTTTATTTGTGGCACTTGCAATTAATAGACAATTGGTCTAAAAATATAGGTGTTGTAGCTAAAAGAGGAGTAAAAATGGCCGAGACTTCTGAAGTCAAGCGGCGGGGGCGCCCGCCTAAGCAAATAGACGGGTACCAAGATGCTAAGGTCGCTCTTATTCGCGCTGGGCTAGCCATTATGACTGAGAAAGGCTTTTCTGCATCAGGGTTGGATGAGATTTTGCGCTCTGTTGGTGTGCCTAAGGGGTCTTTTTATCATTATTTTAAAAGCAAGGAAGATTTTGGCTCTACTTTAATTGAGACTTATGGAGAAGCATTTTCAGCTAAATTAGATAAGTTTTTATTAGATGAGGCGTATTCACCACTTGATAGGTTTTTCTACCTTATTGAAAACCTTAGAAAATATATGGTTAAACATGATTTTCAAAGAGGGTGTTTGATTGGGAATTTGGGCCAAGAAATGGGGGCGTTACCAACAACCTTTCGCCAGCAACTCATTGATGTTTTTGAGAACTGGCAGAAGAAAACTACGATATGTTTTAAGGAAGCACAGCAACAGGGTGAAATTTCAGCTGATTTAGATTGCGCGGAACTAGCTCGTTTTTTCTGGGTTGGTTGGGAAGGTGCGATTTTGCGAGCAAAACTTGAGAGAAATGCATCTGCGCTTGATAATTTTACAGAGTTATTTTTAAGAAGTTTGAAGAAATAAAATTTAAAATTAAATAGACGATCGGTCTAAAGGGAGACGATTATGTTCCAAGGATTATTAATTGAAAAGAATGATGATAAACAGGTTATTGGGCTGAAACAATTTGAAGAAAGTGATTTGCCATCAGGGGATGTGCTTGTTCAGGTTGAATATTCTACAATTAATTACAAAGACGCATTGGCTGTCACAGGTGCATCGCCAATTGCTAAAATATATCCGTTAGTTCCTGGAATTGATTTTGCTGGCACGGTTATTTCATCTGAAACGCCTGAATATAGCGCTGGTCAAAAAGTTGTTCTAAATGGTTGGGGCGTTGGTGAAAAACACTGGGGCGGTTTGGCTGAAAAAGCGCGGGTTAAATCTGATTGGTTGGTTCATTTGCCTGATGGGTTTGATGCAAAACAAGCAATGGCCATTGGGACGGCTGGTTACACCGCTATGCTCTGCGTTATGGCGTTAGAAGAGCAGGGCGTGAAGCCTGAGGACGGAGAAATTATTGTTTCGGGTGCTTCTGGTGGTGTGGGGAGTGTTGCAGTTTCCGTGCTTGCAAAGCTAGGTTATACGGTTGTTGCATTAACAGGTAAAGCACATGAACATGATTATTTAAAAGAATTAGGTGCAAGTGAAGTTTTGGATCGTTCGCTCTTTTCTGAACCCGGGCGCCCGCTTAATAAAGAACGTTTTGCTGGTGCAGTTGATTGTGTTGGCAGCACGACATTAGCGAATATTTGTGCATCAATGAAATATGGTGGCATTGTTACGGCTTGTGGTTTAGCTGGTGGGTTTGATTTTCCTTCAACCGTGATGCCGTTTATTTTGCGCGGTGTGACTTTGGTGGGCATTGAAAGTGTGATGTGTCCGAAACCAAAACGTTTGGAAGCATGGCGCCGCTTGTCAGAAGATTTGAATATTGATCATCTCACGAAGATGAGTTCTGAGATTGGGTTGAGTGAAGTTATCCCAACGTCTTCATCTTTGCTTAAAGGAGTGATTAAAGGACGTTTGATTGTTGATGTTACACGTTAAAATAATCACTTGAGTTTTTAGGTGAAAAGCCCCTCAACTCTGAGGGGCTTTTTTTTACTGTTAGTTTAATATGGAATTTCCTGGCCATCCCATGCGAATATTTTTCCTGTATCTTCGTCAGATAGATTTTCTAATACGTCTCGCATTTTTGAAACGGAATGATCAGCTGTGAATAGTTTTTCTTTGGGTGTGTTTCTTTGAAATGGTTTTGAGAGATCACTATCTACAGTGCCGGGGTGAAGGCCGATGATGATGGCTTTTTTGTTTCGGCGTTTCATTTCTATGCTGGCGGTTTTGATGAGCATATTGAGGCCCGCTTTTGATGAGCGGTAAGCATACCAGCCGCCTAAATGATTGTCGCTAATGCTGCCAACGCGGGCTGAAAGGGCGGCGAAAATACTTTTTCTTTCTTTGTTCATTTTAGGTAAACAATGTTTGGCAATTAAGGCTGGGCCGATTGTGTTGATTTCAAACAATTTTTGAAATTTTTCGGCGGATAAATCAGTGAGAGATTTTTCAGGGCCTAGGTTTGTATTTTCTTCTACTTCATTCTTATTGTGTAGGAAGCCTGTTGTGACAAGAACAAGATCAAGAGGGGTTTCTTTAGATGCTATAACTGAGGCTTGAGCTATAGAGTTTTCATCTGTGATGTCTAGTGAATGGGAATGGACATTTTCAAATTCAAACTTTTTCATGCTGCGAGAAAAGGCGAAAATAGTTGCTTGTGTTTCGTTGTTGGCCAATTGATTTACAAAAGCAGAGCCAATAGCACCACTGGCACCAAAAATAGCTATGTTCATTTTGTTTTTGTGATCTTTCATGGATTGCTCTTTGTCGCTGCTTTTCTACTTTAGTTTTGGTTTTTGCGTTTTCCTAAGAGTTCTAAATTTATTCTTAATCTTTATACGTCTTAATTTGAGTTTCAGATTTTATTTACCATAAGTTTGACGCTTATTTAGACGAGGGATAAGATGCTTTCACATTTTAAAAATTCAAAAGCTTCAGGTGATGAAAGTTTAAATCAAAGTGAAGTGGAGCATCTTTCTATTAAAGAACTTCCTATTGATGAACCTCCTGTTCGCTCCATTTTAACTGACGATGTTTTAGGGAACGTTACTCAGGATGATTTTAAATTTAATGGTGATGCAGCGTCTTTAGTTATTGCTTTTATCTCTCCTAATGTGAATTTTAATGATGTTATTGGAAAACTTAAGCAACTGGCTGGCACGGCTAAAGTGATTGCAACAACAACTGCTGGTGAGCTTTGTTCGAACGGTCATGAGGCGGTTTATTGTGATACGTCAGATCAGTGGCGCTCTGTTGTGTTGCAAGTTTTTTCTCCGCGATTGTTTGAGACCGTTGAAGTTTTTTCTGTTCCGTTATTTTGTGAAGATTTGCGAGCTGGAAATTGTGAGTTAGACAGAGATGCACGGGTTAAAAAAATTACCTCTGCTCTTCGTCAAATTACTCCTTCTTTTAAG
>JAEPQF010000052.1:15899-17886 GCA_017640685.1 Hyphomicrobiales bacterium | reverse complement strand
AAGCTTGATGCCAAGAATAGTTTTGCTCTTACTTTCATTGAAGGTCTTTCTTATTCTGAAAATTATTTTATGGAAGCGGTTTATAACAGCCATCAATTTCCTTGCCTTTTCATTGGTGGCTCGGCTGGCGGTAAGCTAGATTTTGTCACCACGAAGTTATTTGATGGACGGCAGCTGTTAGAGAACCATGCGGTTGTGACATTTGTGAAATTAGCTGATGGGCAACGCTACAGTGTGATGCGTAGTCATAATTTCCAAAAAACAGATCAGAAGTTTGTGGTTGTTGATGCTGATATTAACAAGCGGACTGTGACGTCTGTTATTGAGCCGAACACAGGGGAAGTCATCTCTCTTGCCACAGCACTTTCAGCAAGTTTAGGAGTGGAACCGGCAGGGTTAATGGATGCATTGCAAAACAGAACATGCGGCGTTGAAATTGGCGGTGAGATTTTCGTTCGCTCGATTGCTGGTGTTGATCTTGAAAGTGAAGTGGTCACTTTTTATTGCGATATTGCACGGGGTGATGAACTGCTTTTGTTACAGGCGACGAACTTTATTGATCATACGAAAAATGATATTGCCCGATTTTTAGATGGGAAACCGAAGCCTTCAGCTGTTTTGATGAATGATTGCATTTTAAGGCGCCTGAACAATGACACTGATTTGTCACGAGCACAAAACCTTTGGCCCGCGCCAACGGCTGGATTTTCTACATTTGGTGAATTGCTTGGGGTGAACATCAATCAGACATTGGTAGCTCTTGCATTTTTTTCTGATGTTGATCATGCATATGAAGATGATTTGATTGATAATTTCCCTATTCATTATGCAAGTTTTTATGAATATTTTACCCGACGAAAACTCAATCAAGTAGAGATGCTTAATGGAATGCGCCGTGATGTGGTTGATGATGTTGCGCATTATCTTGATGCGTCTCAGCAGATTGAGGGGGTTGTTTCTGAAGTTTCTGGCTTTGGGGATGTGATCAATAATGTGCGTGATGCGATGTCTAATAATGGGGCTGTTGATACGTCTAAACGAGAAGGGGCGACGCAGGAGCTTTCTGAGAAGTTTGGCAATGTTAGTCAGTCATTAAATTCGCTTCGGCAGGTGCTTTCCATCATTGATAATATTACTGGGCAAACGAATTTACTTGCTTTAAATGCGACAATTGAAGCGGCAAGAGCTGGTGAAGCTGGCAAGGGGTTTTCTGTCGTAGCTGGTGAGGTGAAAAAATTAGCTAGTGATACGAAAGACTCGCTTGGTAAAACGCAAAGTTCAATTTCTAACATCGAAGTCTCACTCGATGAGCTTGGTAACATCATTGATCTTACGCAAGAACAATCTGCTAAAGAAGGTGAGTATTACAAAAACATCGTAGAGCGAGTTGAAGATATTTTTGCTGAAAGCGGAAATATTGAGCGCTCACTCGATAATCTTGGTGAGATCAGTGCTTCGCACCGCGAAGGGGCGGCACAAGTTCGAGATCGCATTGAGTTTTTGAAGCGGTTGGATGAAGGGTAAAACTGTAAGAAAATTTAGATCGTGAATAGAGCTCTCATTAAAAAATAATGAGAGCTCTTTTTTATGTATGAAATAATAAATGATTATCGAATTCTAGTTGTTTCTGTTTCTACTGATTTACGAAAATTACAGCGAAGTAATGATTAGTGCACAGTGTCGATTTGATGGACTTCCACAGTCGTATGAGCAATGGTTTTGAATTGTTTGAGTATGGTTTTATACTCCAGTAAGCTTTTCGGTTTTTTAGAGGCTATTGAAAGAATGATGGAATGGTGTCCTGGTCCGATTTGCCATATGTGAAGATCTGCAATTGTGTCATTCTCGTTTTCAAGTGCTGTACGCACTTTACTTTCCAAGTTTCCCTCTTGGGGAACTCGATCAAGTAAAATGCTCCCTGTATCTCGAATTAACCCCCAAGACCAACGTGAGATTACAATCGCGCCAACGATCCCCATAAGTGGGT
>JAEPQF010000052.1:9973-15889 GCA_017640685.1 Hyphomicrobiales bacterium | reverse complement strand
TCAGCCCAAGACCAACCGTAAGCACGCCCCAGTAAGAGAGCGACTATTGCAAGAACAGAGGTTAATGCATCAGCCAAAACATGCAAGTAAGCGGCACGCAGATTATTATCTCGCCCATGACTTTGTTCATGGCCTTGTTCATGGCTTTGTTCATGCTTATGATTGTGGTGATGATCGTGATTATGTCCGTGATGATGAGAGTGGCCATGGTGGTGGTGGTCATCTTTTAATAGCCACGCGCTGAGTAAGTTAACCACGAGGCCTACAATAGCAACGATAATGGCATGTTCAAAGCTGATAGGAACTGGCTCAACCAATCTCAAGAAACTTTCCCAGCCAATAAGCAGTGCGATAAGAACCAAAATGACAGCACTTGCGAAGCCGGCAAGATCGCCAACTTTGCCAGTACCAAAACTAAAATTGGGGTTGGTCGCATTTTGTCTAGCATAGCGATAGGCTAAAACCGCGATTAACATGGCCCCGGCATGGGTAGACATGTGCCAGCCATCTGCAATCAAGGCCATTGAACCAAACCAATGGCCCGCCGCGATTTCAATAACCATCATCAGGCTGGTAAGTGCGATGACAAGCCAAACTTTTTGCTCGTTGCGGGCTTGATTTTCTCCGAGGAAAAAATGCTCATGTTTCAGAGCTGATAAATCTTGATTACTCATTTCACACCCTTTGGTTTCAGCCGTTTACTTTATGTATGATTTTAGAATTTGGATTACTTCTGTCGCGCTTTTTTCACGTTCTGATGCCGTTGGGGCATTGATCACGTGACTGCGTATGTGTTCTTCAAGTACTTCGTTCGTAAGACCCGTTATAGCGCCTCGTATTGAGGCGATTTGCCTTAGTATCTCACCGCAGTCAGTTTCTGCATCTAAAGCGCGTTCGACACCTTCAACTTGACCTTTGATCCGACGAAGGCGGGAAACCAGTTTTGATTTATCTCGTTTGAGGTGTGACATAGCTAGCTCCAATATAGTATAGGGGGGTATATTATAATAACCAAATAAAATAGCAACCTTTAAGATTCTAATTGGAATGCATTCGAAATTTTTAAATGATAACCTTAGTGAGATCAGTGTCTGTATATTTTATGGCAACTGCTGCACGGGTTCGGCATTGTATTGAGTTTTGAGGGATTGGTTGGAGGGCAAAGCTAATGAGTTAGGGATTTCATCACCGTTTTGATGGTGATTTCTTTAGGGGGTAATGTTGGCTGTAAACCTTTATAGTAACTATGACTGGAATTAGCTTTTGTTCTCGATTAGGCTGAGAATAATACCTATGTGAGTTTACGGCCTAGTATTCTCACTTTTAATTATCCTATCTGCGTTCTTTTTATAGTTAGGATTATTGGACATAATTTAAAGCATGGCTAAACAGGAAAGTAATAAAGAAAATAAAGAATTTACGCCTGCTGAGTTAGGGGCTTTAGCGCATCTTTATCGTGGTGAGATTTATCGCTCTACGACGTGGCGAACCAGATTAGATAATACGACCAACTGGGCTGTTGTCACAACAGGCATTGCTTTTTCAATTACATTTAGCACACCCAATTCTTCTTCTTTGCCACTCCTTCTTGTTGGGTTTTTGGTTATTGTTTTTTTGGTTTTTGAGGCGAGGCGTTATCGTTATTTTAATGTCTGGCGTGCTCGGGCAAGGCATATGGAAACGGAGCTTTATGCGCCGATGTTGTTGGGAACAAAATATGAAAAAAATGGTGACTGGAATAAAGTGTTGGCGAATGATTATATTTATCCGCGTCATCACATCAGTTTAATACGCGCTTGCGGCCGTCGCTTGCGGCGCAGTTATGCCTGGATTTTAAGTATCCAGTTTATAGCTTACTATGGCAAGATTGCTATTCACCCTGTTCCTTTAGCTGACCTTTCAGAACTGTATCAAAGAACCGCTATTGGCCCGGTTGATGGTCATTATGTGCTATTGATCCACGCGCTGTTTCATTTGTCCTGGATCATAATTGCTGTGGCAACACTTTATCACGATAAAGTCTCCCGCCTTAAAAGCCGCCGCTATAAGGGAATATCTTAGTTGAACTTGGGTATAGAAGAAAAATAATGGCGGAGAGGGAGGGACTCTCTTCTAACGGCTTTAACTTGCTTATTTAAGTTGTTGATATCATTGAAAATATTACATAAAAATGTTTTTGTGTTCAATTAAACCTGGTAAGAGTGGCTGGTAAGAATGTCATTTTTCACTGAATTATTTTGGTTTCAACATGCCTCCTTCCAAAAAACACAAGAGTAATTCTCGTTATCTTACTTTAAAGCACAACACTTGGTATTTTCATCGTGCAATACCTATCTCTTTAAAAGAGCATTATGGAAGAAGTAATCTTTCAATAAGTTTGCAAACGGCTGATTTTGTTTTTGCTCAAAGAAAAAGAGATGAACTGACGACCTATTTTAATCAAGAATTTAAAAATTTGAAAAATAGTGTACAAGAGCAACCAGCAAATGAATATGAAGAAATAATCTTGGACTTAATTAAATGCCATCAGGATGAGATTAGAAATAAGGACGGTTCGTTTAAACTCTCCGATGAAGTTAGCTTGAATTTAGCTTGGAAAGCTGAAGAGCTAGAAGAGAAGCAAGGATATACTAAAGCAAAAGAATTTTATGATTTAGCCACTGGACAAGAAGCCTATATTAGCAAGCTCACTGACAAATGGATTTCTGAGATTGATGTAAGTGATAAAACGGGCTTAGATTATACACGACAAATAGAAGAGATGGTGGCTTATACTAAGGTTAAAATTATCAAGCCATATGATAAGCAGATTGCCAGATATTATTTGGATTATCTTATAGATCGAAAGCTAGCGAAGAAGACTATTAATTCTAAAATCTCAGCCATACGAACTTATTGGAGGTGGTTAGTTCAAAGAGGATACGCAGAAACTAACCCATGGATTGATTTAGGTTTGACAATAAAGAAACATTCTCAAAATACTAAATCTCAACCCAAAGAACCTTGGACTGATGAGGAGGTTCATGAGTTAATAGCAAATACCACAGATAGTTTAATGAGGGATGCTATTTGTATTGGTATTTATTCTGGTATGCGAATTAATGAAATCTGTGAGCTGAAGGTTAGAGACTGTCTCGATAATAAATTTGAAATCCTTGTTTCTAAAACTGCAGCGGGCATAAGAAGTGTTCCTGTACATTCTGAACTTTTTGAGATTGTTGCTAGGCGAGTTCATAACAAAAGTGAAGAGGAATATCTCTTAGAAGAGCTTAAAAGTCTTAAGCCTTCTTCTACCACTAAAAGATCAGATCCTCTTTCCAAAAAATTTGGACGATATCATCGTAAATTGTTTGGTGACCAGCGGATACCAGGACAAAGACAAAGTCCCAAAGACTTCCATTCTTTGCGAAGATCGTTTGTTACTAAAGCCGAAATGGCTGATCAGCCACCATGGATTATTGCTGCTGTTGTTGGTCATGAAAGAAAAGGTATGACATTGGGAACATATTCAGCTGGGCCATCATTTGAGCAACTGAGAAAATGTGTTGAGGCAGTTCGAATATAAGTAGTTTATTTATCTGCATGTTCTATTTATAGTGTATAAATCACTAGAAAAGTAGTCCATTTTTATACTTTCTTAACATACTGAATTTTAAAGAAATTCCTTAAATGGATACTATAGCATGAGAGAAGCCCCCCCCGGTTCAAGATATATATATATAAATAATTATAATAATAAATTATTCTAAATGATATTTTATAAATTATAGAAATATATATTACTATATCTAAAAGCCTTATCATAACTATTAGAAAGGTAAACCAGTGGTATCATTTTCTAAAGGTGATGATAATAGTGACTATTTAGATGAGGATCAGAATGATCCCCCCCCAAAAAAAAATAATTATTTAGTTTATTAATAACACTAGTTGTAGGGGAGATTAGTTATCTTTGATAATCAGATAATAAAAAATATTCTAGATTGTTTATTCAGTTTGTAATTGAGTTAGTTTCTAAGATTAGTTTTATAGATTCAATTGATCACTGCTGTTTCCATATAGATGTTTTCAGTTGGTTCTAGGTATCCAAGACCGAAATGAGAACCAAAACCGAGAGAAAGTGGCCCTTGTATTGGTTCTTTAAATGTAATGTTTAGATAGCTTCCTACAGCATCATTTTTGGGTTTGTTTTTCTGATACCTATTCTCAAACTGAGAAGCAAAAATCATTTCAGCCTCTAAACCACCAATCCAGTTGGCTGGTTTAAATTTAATTGTTTCTATGGTGGGTAAGTCTCTTAAAATTATTTCCTTGATTAATTGCTCTTCTGGTTCACAACTTTTACGTATTTTATTCTGTTTGGTGAGGCAATGCCACGGGGTAATATATGGTGTTTGCGATACCCATGTTTTGGAGGGCCCAAAAGCTGAGGTATGGTCAGTAGTCCCCATCCAGATTGGTGAAATTGGTATTTTTTGTTTATTTAATTTAAGGAATTTGAAAGAGGGGAGTATCTCGAAGATGCACTGTTCTATGCCTGTTGGTTTATAAAGAATTATTTGGTCAATAAATCCAGATTTGTTGGTATCTTCAGGAATGAAGTGAGCATGTTGATGAGAACTTTCTTTCTGACTATGATGAAAATCATCAGGGACTTTCACCAGTCCTTTATTCCGCGCATGATTGAAGAGTGATTTTCTAAATTCATTCCCCACAGTAAATGCCATAGTAATCGGTATGAGATGATCTGTAATTTTCCAACGCCAAATTTGAACTTCTGTCAATTTATCATTTCGCATTTAATGCCTCGTTGTTGAAGTGATGTCCTAAAAATTCAAAGCTATTATTTGGTTCAATTAGCCTGGTTTTATTCTCATTAATCTTTAAACCCCGCGAGTTTAGGACAAATCTGCAAAGGGTCAAGGCTCTTACAGCATCCTCTTTGGTATGGTTTAATATGATGAAGTCATCAGCGTAGCGTATGATCTTAAAACCAAAACTGATTAAAATACGATCTAGAGGGTGAAGGTATATATTCGACAGCAGTGGAGATATTGGAGAACCTTGAGCCAGACCTTTGTTGTTAGATGAAAAGCTGTTTAGCCACAGTAAAATCAGCTGTAGAATTTTGTTATCATCAATCCAGATTGATAGATCTTCCATGAGACGAAGGTGGGGAACTTCATCGAAGTATTTTTCGATATCAGCATCTACTATCCAATATTGTTCTTGCTGTATGAATTGTTCAATTGTTAAAATCGCATCCTGATGCCCTCGCCCTGGGCGGTATCCCCAACTGTCTTCATAAAATTTTTTATCAAATGATGATGATAGGAGTAGCAAGGTTGATGTTTGAACAATCCTGTCTTTAATTGAAGGGATTAAAAGTTTTCGACTGCCTCCATTTTTTTTATTTATAGAAACTTGTTTTAGTTTGTCAGGTTTATAAGTTCCCTCATTTAAATGATCCTCCCCCAGTGAAGTAGTCCATTTTGGATGTTATAATTTCAATCAAAATGGAGAACACTCATGGGTAAAAGAACTTACAAACCAGAAGAGATAATTTCTAAACTACGTCAGGTTGATGTTTTGCAATCACAAGGCATAACCATAGCCGATGTGATACGTCAGATTGGTGTTACATCTGTCACCTATTATCGCTGGCGCAAGGAATATGGCGGTATGCAAGTTGATCAACTCAAACGTCTCAAAGAACTCGAGAAAGAGAATGAACGCTTACGCCGTGCGGTTTCTGATTTAACCCTGGACAAACTGATCTTGAATGAAGCTGCAAAGGGAAACTTTTTAGTGGCGCTTCAGGTTGTCCACTAGCAACCATGCTAAGCCCTTCATGTCGTTGTAAATGTGTTGACCATGTACGCAATGAGTTTGGTATTTCTGAACGCCGGGCTTGTC
>JAEPQF010000052.1:0-9963 GCA_017640685.1 Hyphomicrobiales bacterium | reverse complement strand
AACACCGTTCCACACAGCGTAAAGCTCCTCAAGGCAAAGCTGACGAAGCCAATCTTACTGCTGATATTATTGAGCTAGCTCAGCATTACGGACGTTATGGCTATCGCAGAATAGCTGCTTTATTACGTGCTGCTGGTTGGCATGTGAATGACAAGCGTGTGGAACGAATTTGGCGACAAGAAGGGCTAAAAGTGCCTGCAAAACAACCCAAACGGGGGCGTTTATGGTTTAACGATGGTTCTTGCATCAGGTTAAAAGCAGAGCATCCCAATCATGTGTGGTCTTATGATTTTGTTCATGATCGCACCCATGATGGACGCAAGTTCAGAACCTTGAACATCATAGATGAATATACACGAGAATGTTTGGCTATCAGGGTCAACCGCAAGCTTAACTCACGTGATGTGATTGATGCTCTGAGTAATTTGTTCCTGATGAAAGGTATTCCTAAATTTATCCGCTCTGACAATGGACCTGAGTTTATTGCTCAATCTGTAAGGGATTGGATTACACTCGTTGGCTCAAAGACTGTTTATATCGAACCAGGCTCACCATGGGAAAATGGGTATTGTGAAAGCTTCAACGCAAGGCTTAGAGATGAACTTTTAAACGGTGAGATCTTTTATACATTGAAGGAGGCGCAGGTGATCATCGAACCATGGCGCAAGCACTACAATACGGTTAGGCCACATAGCTCATTAACTTGGCAACCACCAACCCCAGAAGGAAAGATTCCGTTGGACCAAATACTCGCTTTAAATTAACATTCAAAATGGACCACTCCATGGGGGCTGATCAGGCTCTTGGCGGGTATATTTAGGAGTTAGATTATAAAGGTGAAATTGATATTCACCTTTTATTGATTGCTGTTGGAGTTGGGATGTTTTTGCTAGCTTTTCCTATTTATGCTGTGCAAAAAGCCATTTCACTTACTTCTGCACTGACTGTTGGGGCTATAGCGGCGTCTGCACCGCTGATTGTTTTCATATTGCAAAAAATCGAAGGTCGGGTGGACTTTTCAACTGAAACACTCTCTGGCCTTAGTCTATATTTTGTTGGAGCAGTAATTGCTACTATTGGTGCATTAAAGTGTTGAGTTAATTTTAGTTTGGTGAGAAAAATATAATAAGGTGTTCAAATTTATTTTTAAGTTATAAGTACTTTTGTCTATGGATGTGGCTTGTGATTGCAAAATATCAACCTGACGAAATTTGGAAATAATCATTTCTGTTTTGTAGTTTCTTTTACCCATAAGTGTCCACCATTTTGAGTAAAAATATAATATCCAAAATGGGCTGCTTCACTGGGGGAGGATCAGTAACAAGCGTTGTCATGAAGACTCGCATTTAAATCTAAAAATTTCTAAAACTTGTTTAGCGATTTCTTCTATGGACAGATGTCCATCAGATTTAAACCAATTGGAAGCGTTGTTGAGGATTGTTAACAAAAAAATACGGTAGATATTTTTGTTGATCTTACTGGATAAATTTAGGTCTTCAATTAGATCAGTAAAAATGGCTTCAAACTCATCTCTACTTTTAATGATTTGAAGTCGAAGGTCATCTGGGATTGTGTGAAAGTCTTTCATAAGAGGCATTGTTATCGAGTCGGGGTCAAGTTGGATTTTTAATAACTCGACACTTGCTGCTTCTAAACGGCACCAGGGGTCTTCTAAATTAAAGATAGCAGCTTCTATGCGTTCTTTAGATGAGCTTAGAGCGTAAACGTTGATTTGAACAAACAGTTTCTCTTTTGATTCAATGTAATAATAGAGAGATCCGCCACTTAGCCCAACACATTCCGCGATCTTTCTCATAGAAGTTGCATGGTAACCATCCTTTGCGAATAAGTTGGCTGATTTTTTAAATATTTCAATTTGCTTTTGACTGCTTTTACCCCCTCTTAAAGTGTTTTTGAGAGGAAGCTCTGAGCTTGTATTTTGTTTTGTAGCCGGCATGTATGATTTTTAAACCATTGTTAGAATTTCATCAAAATGTGTATCATTTATTTAAACGAATGAAACCAAAATAAAAACCCCAGACATCAGCCAATAAATGTAAACGACCTTATTTGCTGGCTTTTCTGGGGTTTTTATTTTGCGGCGCATTTAAAATTTTTACCTTGCCTGTACAACGAACGTTTGATACAAGGCGTAAAATACAACGAACGTTTGATGTATGCTTGTGTGTCTCCTCAAATTTCAATTTTGTAAAAGCAACTGAAATGACGAGAACTAGGTTTGCTTGTTAGAATAGGAAATAAGAAAAAATGAGATCTATTAAAACTGTTGCTGTTATTGGAGCAGGCGTTATGGGAGCTGGGATTGCGGCTCATTTTGCAAATGCTGGTATTCAAACTCTCTTACTTGATTTAACAAAAGAGCTTGCTAAAAAAGGAGTGCAAAAACAAAAAAAGGTGTCGGGTTTTATGATGCCTGAATATGCTGATAGAGTTGAATGTGGGAAATTATCAGAAAGTTTTGATAGGCTTTCAAAAGTTGATTGGATTGTCGAAGCTATCATTGAAGATGTTGAAGAAAAGCAAAAACTTTATCGTCACCTTGATGAAGTTATATCTCCTAACACTATAGTGTCTTCAAATACCTCAACCATTCCAACGGAAGTTTTGTTAGAATGCGTTTCTGATAACTTTAAAACACGGTTTTTAATCACTCATTTTTTTAACCCGCCCCGTCATATGCGTCTCTTGGAAATTGTTAGGGGAGAGCAAACTTCTCATGAAGTTCTTCGTTTAGTGAGTGAATTTGCTGACTATGATTTGGGAAAGAAAATCGTTGTATGTAATGACACGCCGGGTTTTATCGCTAACAGAATAGGGACTTATTGGATTGCTGTGGGGATAGCTGAAGCAATCAAAGCTAATATGAAAATTGAAGAGGTTGATCAATTATTAGGTAAGCCTTTTGGGATCCCGAAGACAGCAATTTTTGGTTTGACTGATTTAATCGGTGTTGATTTGTTACCGACCTTAGTTAAAACCCTTCAAGGTAAGCTAAACTCTGATGCAATCCATGAAATTGATATTGGCAATGGTTTGATAGAAACCATGATTGAGTGCGGTATGCTTGGGCGTAAGGCTGGTAAGGGGTTTTATAAGCGAAACAAAGAGACGGGATCTTTTCAGGTCATTGATTTACGTACGGGTGAATATCGAAGTCTTGAAAAACATGAGTATAGTTGGCCTCAGGTTAACGGCAAAAAGCTTCGTCTTTTATTCGAACATGATAGTCAGGGAGCACAATTTGCCGCATCGGTGATGTTGAAAGTGCTTAATTATGCTGCCAGTTTGATTCCAGAAATTGCAGACTCTCCCAAAGATGTCGATGATGCTATGTGTTTTGGCTATGGATGGAGTGTTGGTCCATTTCAAATGATTGATGACTTAGGGGTGGAATGGGTTGCAACTGCTATGAAAGAGCGGAATTTAAGTGTTCCACATTTTTTGAAGGAAGCCTGTAAACATGGGGGCATCTATTTTAGAAAAGGTGCTGACCCAGAGTGTTTATTGCCAGATGGTACTCGTGAGGTCATCATTCAACCTAATGGAGTTCTTGTTCTCAAAGAACTACTTCGTAAAGGACAGTTTATCAAGCAGACCAAGAGTAGTCGTTTATATGATTTAAAGGATGGTGTTGCTTGTTTGGAATTGAACACAAAAATGAATGCGTTCGATTTTGCTTTATTTGAGGACTTAGAGAGGGCAATAAAAATTGCCCAGAGCGATTTTAAAAGTTTAGTTATTACAGGTCACCAGGACTATTTTAGCGCTGGAGCTAATTTAAAATTACTCTTGGAGCTTTCAAAAAACAAAAAATGGGATGAGCTCGAGCTTTTTCTTAAAAAGGGTCAAGGAGTTTTCGACAAGGTTAAATATTCATCTATACCTGTTGTTGGTGCCGCATCTGGATTTGCTTTAGGTGGGGGGGGTGAATTGTTGTTGCACTGTGATGCAATACAAGCTCATGCTGAATTAAAGGCCGGGCTTGTGGAAACTAAGGTTGGACTGTTGCCGGGATGGGGAGGGGTGAAGGAGCTTATTCTTCGTTTTGCTGGCTTTCCAAAAAACGAGCCTGACTGGTGTTCAACATTTGAAACAATTATTGAATTTATGATGGCTGCAAAGGTATCAAATTGTGCTGAGCATGCAAGAAGCTTGGGGCTTTTAAGTTCTACTGATTTCATAACAATGAATAAAGATCGTCTTATTAGTGATGCGAAGGAGACAGCACTTTCTCTTTCTGAAAATTATAATCATAAAGTTCCTAAAAAGTTGAGCTTTTATATTGAAGATAAAATTGCTTGCAGTGAGTATTTGGAAAATTATCACTGCAATGATCGTTTTTCATGCCATGAGAGGCAGATGGTTGAAGCCCTATGCAATGTGTTAGCTGGCAGTTTCTTGACAAATGAAGAGGTCATGGAAGCGGATGTTTTTGATTTAGAGAGAGAGAGTTTTTTAAAACTAGTGAGCTCCGATGCGACTATGGAGCGTATATCGCATATGATTTTAACTGGTAAAGCACTTAGAAATTAAGGGGGGGTGGGAACATGATTGAGTTTAACTACCCGAAACAGGAAGTAAAATTTCTTCTTACTGATGTTTTTTCTTTTGAACAGCGTGTTTCAGAAATCCCTAAACTTGATGAGTTGGATGTAGATTTAGTGCTGAGTGTTGTAGGTGAGTGTGAGAAATTTTGTAACAATGTTCTTCTTCCATTAAATAGCACAGGAGATGCTGAAGGTTGTAAATTTCATGATGGTCAGGTGACAACACCGACAGGTTTTCCTGAAGCCTATAAAAAATTCGTTGAAAATGGTTGGGCCAGTCTTTCAGGTGATGTTGAGTATGGGGGGCAAGGTTTGTCTCATTCTCTACAGTTTTTAACAGATGAAATCATTTCTGCATCTAATATGTCTTTTGGTTTGTTTCCTGCGTTAACCAGAGGGGCATGTGAGGTTATCAAACTATACGCTACAGATGAAATTAAAGAAAAATACTTACCTAATTTAATTAGTGGCGAGTGGACAGGTGTGATGTCACTAACAGAGGCTGGTGCGGGCTCTGATCTTAGTTTGGTAACGACACGAGCAAAACCAAATGGAGATGGTTCTTATAAAATTAACGGTACAAAAATTTTTATTTCTTCAGGTGACCATGATTTTGGTGGGAATATAATACATCTTGTTTTGGCTCGTTTACCAGATGCTCCGAGTGGTAGTGGAGGCCTTAGTCTTTTTTTAGTGCCTAAATATTTTGTTTCTACTGATGGTGAGATAGGTGAGAAAAACACAATATCTGTTGGAGGAATTGAAACAAAGATGGGTATTCATGCTCAACCAACGTGTGTTTTGAATTATGAAGATGCTACGGGTTGGTTAATTGGTGATGCTCACAGCGGTCTTAAGGCTATGTTTTCTATGATGAATACTGAGCGCCTTTTTGTAGGAACACAAGCTTTAGGGGTTGCTGAAATTGCTTATCAAAAAGCGACTGATTACGCGCAGGAAAGAAAGCAAGGTCGACAAAGTTTAGATGATAGTAATCCTGCTTCAATTATTTGTCATCCTGATGTGAAGCGTATGTTAATGACTATAAGCTCAGTTAATGAAGCTGCTAGAGCTTTGTGTTTATTGACTGCCCTTGAACTTGATAAAAGAGATTATCATCCCTCTAAGGTAGAGCAGAAAGAGGCCTCTAATTTTGTATCTTTAGTAACCCCTATTATCAAAGCTGCTTTATCAGATTTTGGTCTTGAATCATGTGTGATGGCCCAACAAGTATTTGGTGGACATGGTTATATTCATGAATGGGGTATGGAACAATATGTTCGAGATGTTCGCATCACACAAATTTATGAGGGAACAAATGGTATTCAGTCGCTAGATTTAATAACTCGTAAAATATTTTTAAATGACGCGAAATTGCCTTTTCAATTATTTGAACATATCGAAGCGGATATATTTGAAGCCCAACAGTTTGCTGAGATTGACGATGTTTCTCAATTGATTTTAAATTCTTTAGATGCGCTAGATTCTATTACATCTAAGCTTGTCGGTTTAAGGAAAGAGCCCGTCGTTTTACAGACTGTTGCCAGTGACTATTTGCGACTTTTCTCTTTAGTGCTTTTAGGGTGGATGTGGATAAAAATTCTTTGTGCAGTAAAGAAAAGTTCGGACGTTTCTGAAGAGTTAAAAACGGGTAAGTTGATGAAAGCTCGTTTCTTTGCAACGCATATTTTACCATCTTATTTATCGCTTCTAGCTCGTATTCAATCAGATTTGAAACGTTAGATTTTTAAATTATTTCTAACTATTTTCTAACAACATAAGTCAACCATGTGGAGGACCACATAAATGAAGATCCTAGTTCCGATAAAACGGGTCGTAGATTACAATGTTAAGATCCGTGTTAAATCAGATGGATCTGGTGTCGACTTGGCAAATGTAAAAATGTCAATGAACCCATTTGACGAAATCGCCGTTGAAGAAGCCGTTCGCTTGAAAGAAGCTGGCAAGGCAGAAGAAATCGTCACAGTTTCAATCGGCCCAAAGAAAACTCAAGAAACCTTGCGCACAGCGCTTGCTATGGGCGCAGATAGAGCCATCCACATTGTAAGCGAAGATGTGATTGAACCTCTTGCAGCCGCAAAGCTGCTGAAAGCCGTGGTTGAGGAAGAAAATCCAGGCATGGTGATCCTTGGCAAACAAGCCATTGATGATGATTGCAACCAAACAGGTCAAATGCTGGCAGCCCTCCTTGGATGGCCACAAGGCACATTTGCTTACAAACTTGAGCTTGAAAGCGACAAGGCTGTTGTCACTCGTGAGATTGATGGCGGTCTGCAAACCGTATCTCTAAACTTGCCAGCAATTGTCACAACTGACCTTCGCCTTAACGAGCCAAGATACGCCTCTTTGCCAAACATTATGAAGGCAAAGAAAAAGCCATTGGAAGAAAAAGAGCTTGCCTCTTACGGCATCGACACTGCTCAAAGACAAACCATCATCACAACAACAGAACCAGCCGCACGTGAAGCTGGTGTGAAAGTTGAAACTGTTGCCGAGTTGGTAGAAAAACTTAAAAATGAAGCAGGAGTACTCTAAATGACAAATCTACTCATTGCAGATCACGATAACAACACGTTAAGCCCGGCAACAGCCAAAGCGCTCACAGCGGCCATCGCTCTTGGTGGTGATACAGATATTCTCGTCGCTGGTGATGATTGCCAATCAGTTGCTGAACAAGCGGCGAAATTGTCAGGTGTGAGAAAAGTGCTTGTTGCAAGCGCCCCTCAGCTGAAAAATCAACTTGCTGAAGAAATGGCAGAACTCATCGTACCTTTGATGGCAAATTATGATGCAGCACTCGTCGCCGCGACAACCACAGGCAAAAACTTCATGCCACGCGTTGCAGCTAAACTCGATGTTGGCCAAATCTCTGACATCATCGAAGTGAAATCAGCAAACACATTCACACGCCCAATTTACGCAGGCAACGCCCTTCAAACAGTTGAAACAAATGACGCTAAAAAAATCATCACTGTTCGCACAACTGCCTTTGAGGCTGCTAGCGAGGGTGGTTCAGCCAGCGTTGAGGCTATCGATGCTCCAGCACCAGTTGGCATTTCAACATTTGTCTCTGAAGAACTGTCAAAATCTGATCGCCCAGAACTGACTTCAGCCAAAATCATCATCTCTGGTGGTCGTGGTATGGGGTCTGGCGAAAACTTCTCACTTCTTGAGAAAATCGCTGATAAACTCGGTGCAGCCGTTGGGGCTTCAAGAGCAGCTGTCGATAGCGGCTTTGTGCCCAATGACTATCAAGTTGGCCAAACAGGTAAGGTTGTAGCTCCCGAGCTTTATATCGCCGTTGGCATCTCAGGCGCCATCCAGCACTTGGCAGGTATGAAAGACAGTAAGATCATCGTAGCCATCAACAAAGATGAAGAAGCCCCGATTTTCCAGGTGGCTGATTACGGTTTGGTGACTGATTTATTTGAAGCTCTACCAGAGCTGGAAGCCGCTCTTTAATCTTTAAGACTAGAGCACTTTTAAAGATACGAAACGGGCCGGAGAAATTTAATTCTTCGGCCCGTTTTAATTTAAGAAAACCGCTTAGGACTAGTGATTAAAAGTAAAAGATAATTTTGTCATTTTCTGCAGTCTGAAATGTCGTTTAAATCCAGGAAATAACAATTAAAAAGTTCTACTTTAGACATGATGTTTATACAACTATTTAACCTTGGTAGGGAGGAAAAAGATAAATGATAAAACGACTTAATAGCAATTAGATGTTTCTAGCATTTAGTTCGTCATTCTCGTCTCTTTGAATGAAATTAATGTAATAGAATTTTTCTAATTCATTCGCGAAGACTTGATATGCAAGATTAGTCAATGATTGGTAACTCCTTCATTTCGTTTTTAACCAAGTAAAAGAAAAACTTCCCACTTTATTTTTCACAGTAGCTAACTGCAGATCAGGTATTGTTTGTTTATGTTTGAATCTAATCGAAATTTGGGAAGATCGTTTTTTGACCATTTGTGGAAGCATGATGACACGTCTTTTCAAATCTATTTTTAAATCACAACCAAAACAAAACCAAAAGAAACCAATACCGAGTACGTCCGCCAAGAACATTTATGAAGATGAGCTTCCAAAAAGAGAAGCAAATTACCAAGCGCTCAGTCCATTATCTTTTTTTAAACGGACGGCGATGATTTATCCCAAAAGTATAGCTATCGTGCATAATAAAAAACGTTTGGATTATGAAACTTTTTATAATCGAAGTGTCAAACTGGCGCATCAATTGACGAAGATGGGAATTGAAAAAGGGCAAACTGTATCTGTTATGTTGTCAAATACACCGGCGATGCTTGAAGCGCATATGGGCGTTCCAATGTCAGGAGCTGTTTTGCATACGATGAATACAAGATTGGATGCGGAAACGATTGCTTTTCAAATGAATCATGCCGAAACCAAAGTTCTGATTACAGACTTAGAGTTTTCTACAACGATAAAAGCAGCGCTAGATAAGTGCGAAGTTAAACCTATTATTATTGATTATGTGGATACAGAGTTTGAGATTGAGGGTGAGCGTCTTTCTGATATTGAGTATGAAGAGTTCTTAACTGGAGGCGATCCAAATTATCAGTGGCAATTACCGAATAATGAATGGGATGCAATTTCAGTCAACTACACCTCAGGTACAACAGGTAACCCGAAAGGGGTTGTTTATCATCATCGAGGTGCGGCTTTAATGTGTTATTCAAACAATTTGACAAGTGGTTTATGTGAGCATCCCACCTACTTGTGGACTTTACCTATGTTTCATTGTAATGGGTGGTGTTTCCCTTGGTCTATAGCAGCTGTAGCTGGCACCAACGTTTGTTTGCGATGGGTGCGTCCTAAACCAATTTATGATCTTATCACTAAAGAAAAAGTGGATTTAATGTGTGGTGCACCTATCGTGATGTCCACAATTTTGAATGCTACTGAATTAGAAAAAACAGACTTCGATCATGAAGTAACATTTATTGTTGCTGCAGCCCCGCCTCCTGAATCAGTTTTAAAGGCAATGTCCGATGAAGGTTTTAAGGTTGTTCATGTCTATGGACTTACAGAAAGTTATGGTCCTTCTGTTGTTAATGCCTGGCAAAAAGAATGGGATAATTTGTCTTCTGAAGAAAAAGCAAAAAAACAAGCGCGGCAAGGTGTGCGCTACCCTAGTTTGGAGCGTTTAACTGTTATGGACCCTTTAATTATGAAGGAAGTTCCAAGTGATGGTGAGACTATGGGCGAAGTAATGTTGCAAGGGAATAATATCATGAAGGGGTACTTAAAAAATCCACATGCTACTCAAGAAGCTTTTTCTAGGGGGTGGTTTCACACAGGAGATTTAGGTGTGATTCATCCTGATGGGTATATTCAACTCAAGGACCGATC
>JAEPQF010000051.1 GCA_017640685.1 Hyphomicrobiales bacterium | reverse complement strand
ATGGTAACGGAAACGGCAACTGCAACGTCAACGGAAACGGCAACGGCAACGGCAACGGCAACGGCAACGGCAACGGCAATAACTAAGTCAAAACCTTAAAACAAAAGACTATTCATTGCACTAAAGATACAAACAAACAGAAAAAGCTGAAATTAATTCATGAAAAAACTAATCCCACATATCGGTGTATTCTGTTTTGTAATTCTTTTTGCCATTACAGGGTTGAGTGAACAAATAGGTCACAAATTAACCGAGCTACGCTTTAAATTATTCCCAACTCAAGCGACCGGAAAAGTCGTACTGGTTGCCATTGACGCAAAGTCAATTCAACAAACTCAAAAATGGCCTTGGCCAAGGTCTCTTCATGCCGAGCTCATCAAAAAGCTAACCAAAGCGGGCGCAACTGACATTGCCTTTGATATTGATTTCAGCGCTACCACAACCAAAAAAGAAGATAACGCCTTACGCAAAGCCTTAGTCGAGGCAAAAGGCTCTATTATTCTACCAAGTTTTAAACAGACGCAAAAACAATCTGATCATCTCTCTCACGAACATCAAGCAACAAGCAAATCAGAGATGATCTACACAAATCCTCTTCCCATGTATTTAGATCACTCATGGAGAGCGAGTGTAAATATTTTCCCTGGTCGAAACGGACTTGTAAATGAAGTTCCTTATGGTCACATGCAGGAAGGTGAGTTCATTCCCTCTCTCTCATCAATCCTCGCTGGCATATACAATCAAGAAAATAAACGCTTCCACCTTGATTATAGCATCCAGGCAAATTCAGTACCAACCGTTTCTTATGTCGATGTGCTAAATAACAAAGTTAGAAAAGAATTCTTCAAAGGCAAAAAAGTCATCATTGGCGCAACCGCAACTGAACTCGGGGATCATTTCTTTGTCCCCTCTCAAGGTATTATAGCGGGGCCAATTCTTCAGGTTCTCGCAACAGAAACTCTATTACAAAACCGCCAAATGGCTCACGCAAGTTTTGAAGCAACACTCATTGCAACAATCATCGTAGCCGCATTAATTTTTTGGATTTCACTGAAATTTAATCTAGCAAACCGGATTTATAGTTTTGCACTTGCAAGCGCTTCTATTGAAATCATCGCCCTCTACCTACACCAAAATTTCGGCTTGATGATTGACACATCTCTCATGCATATTTGTATTGCCGGTTATTTAGTCGTAACACTCTTAAACGAGATTAATTTCAAAACCCTACTAACAAAACAAACACAACAAGAGTTAGCTAATAGGAAAAAAATCTTCGAACAAGTTTTTAAAGACAGTTTCACAAGCACCATCATCACCGATAAAAAAGGCAACATCCAATTCATCAATGCCAAAGCCTTTAAGTTGTTCAATGTCGAGAAAAACAAAGTATTAACTGGCAAACATTTTAGTGAAATTCTCCCAACCGAGATTGTCACTTCAACTTATCAATTATTAGAGCAACAAACCGACGACACAACACTTCATTTTTCCAGTCACACCGAAATTGAAGCAAGTGAAGACACAACAAAACATATCGAATATATAATTTCATTGTCTGTTTTGAAAGATATTCAAAATGGAAACAAAGAAAACATCATCACTTTCACGTTTCAAGATATCACGGCAAAACTTCAAGCTGAGCTTGCTCAAAAAGAAGCAACTTTAGCAGCGATTAACGCCAACAAAGCCAAAACTGAATTTTTAACAACAATGAGCCACGAATTAAGAACCCCGCTAAACTCCATTCTCGGCTTTTCTGAAATCATCCAAAATCAATCTCTTGGTCCTGACAAAATGGACAAATATATCGACTTTGCTGGCGATATTCAAAATAGTGGCCGTCAACTCTTAAAAGTCGTGAATAATATTTTAGAAGTCACAAAAATGGAATCAGGGTCTATTCAACTGCATGAAGAAAAGTGTGACCTCGTTGATCTCATAGAAGATGCAATAGAAGAAACATCGTATGAATTTAAAGGCCAATCCTTAAACATCACCTTTGAACATAACCGCTCAATTCCAGGTCTTTTAGCTGACTCTAATTTATGTAAAAAAACGTTCAGCGCGATTATTTCTAACGCAATTAAATTCTCGCCAACAAATGAAGAGATTAAAATTTCCGTCACTCAAAATAACGCGGGTGAAGTTTGTATTTCCATCTCAGATCAAGGTGAAGGCATCAGTAAGAATGAAATTGAAAATATTTTCAAACCATTCTACCAAGTCGATAGTTCAAAAGGACGGCACTATGAAGGAACAGGGCTTGGCCTTACAACAGCTAATGCCTATGTGAACCTACATCGTGGCCGAATAAAAGTAGATAGCGCACTCAGTAAAGGCACTGTGATGCATGTCATATTCCCCAAAACCCGCACAATTGAAAATCCAGACACGATTATCAATTTAAACAAACAAGACCAAACTTTGAATAACGCTAGTGCACCCATTTTAAAGCAAGTCAAACAAGCTTAATATTCATCCGCAAATCAAGGAAATTTGTAACGAATTGACAAGGCCCTCCCCTTGCAGAGCAAGGATGAAGATGTAATATTACAACGATCTATAACGAAAATAATTTTTAAATTTTGATTGTAAAAAACACTTATGAGTGACCTCGATAAAAAAAATTGCTGCTCAAATTATCGCTCAGAATGCCCTTTATCATGCGTTCTAGAGCTATTAGGAGACAAATGGACACTTTTAATCATAAGGGATGTTTTAACTGGCAAACACAGATACGGAGATTTTGAAAAATCACCAGAGCAAATTCCAACCAACATCCTCGCTGAAAGGTTAAAACGTCTTGTGAGGGAAGAGATCATGGAAAAAGTCTGTTATCAACAACGCCCTCCAAGATATGCCTATAAATTGACGCCCAAAGGGGCAGATCTCATAGAAATTTTAAAACATCTCACATTATGGGGTGTAAAATATGAAGTGGGTATGGGTAAACCCCCAGAAAAATTGTGGAATCTCAGTTCAAAAGACATTTTAAAAAATCAAGAAACAACCATTTCAAAACTTCTTACCAATAAAGGTCAAACGAGTGACGCATAAATCTCTTTCTTGTTTAACCCCCGCCGTCATACTCGTCGAACCACAATTAGGAGAAAATATCGGCACCGCGGCAAGAGCCATGGCCAATTTCGGCTTAAACGACTTGAGAATTGTCAATCCAAGAGATGGCTGGCCAAGCGAAACCGCACAAAAAGCCAGTGCGAATGCCATACATGTTGTTGATAATGCAAAAATTTTCGCAACATTAGAAGAAGCAATTGCAGATTTACAATATATATGCGCAACAACAGCGCGCCCCAGAGATATGATCAAAGAAGTTCTATCACCAGAATCTGCGGCCACCATCATGCATGAAAAAGCTTCTAATCAACAAACTATAGGCATTTTATTTGGACGTGAAAAATCTGGTCTGACGAATGAAGACATTTCTCATACAGATGCAATTGTAATTGCCCCTGTGGACCCCAATTGCGCGTCTATCAATCTTGCACAATCAGTTTTACTGATGGGGTACGAATGGCGCCGTCAACTGAACTTACCAACGTTGGGAAGAAAAACCCAATTTGATGGCCCTGCTTTAGAAGGCACAACTCTTAAAGAAAACCGCCCAGCAACCAAAAAAGAGTTAACAGGGCTGGTAAATCATCTAAAAAAAGAGTTGGAAAGTTCAGGTTTCTTAAGAACTGTAGAAAAGACGCCACAAATGATGCGTAACATAAGAAATATGATTATAAGGATGCAACCTACAGACCAGGATGTCAGAACGTTGAGGGGAATAATTGCATCTCTTGCTAAAGGTGCTGATAAAACTGGTTTATAAATTTACGAATTTTGTGTTAATTAGGTAAATGGTCGCAAAATGCCATAGTAATGCCTATATTTTACTATTGCGATTGCCATCATACATGATAGCGTTGGGAACGCGTACTGGAGAGGCTGTTAAAAAATGATAATGCGTTGTTTAAAGCAATTTATGGCTGTAGTTTTGGGTATATTTCTACTTTCAACCAGCGCTATTGCTCAAGAAACTGGGAAAAAACCCGCAATTAAAGACAAAACCGTCAAAACATTGATGAAGTTTGCCTTTGGGTTAATGCCCGAAATCTATACAGGGCCAGATGGTAAAAAAATCGCCATTAATAAAAAGAAGCCTGATGAAGTCATGATCCCTGTTGATGATGCTCGCCGTATTATTTTGGTTGCTGACCGTTCAGCGAAAGCTCAAAATTGTGATTTAAAAGTTATGCAAACCCTAAATCATAATGCCATGGTGAAATATGAGCAGGTATTTAAAAGCTGGTCAGACCAACAAAAGCTATTCATCAACCAATTACATCTTTTCACCGTGCTTTACATGACAGGTAACGTAAAGTTCGACGAGCAAAAAACTGCACAAGAAAAAGCAGACATCAAATCCGGTAAAAAAATTCCAGATCTTGAGAACAAATATAAATGTTCAGATGATGAGCGCAAAAAAGTTGCAGCCTCAGTAGATGAATATTTGGATAAAATGGCAAAAGCCATCAGAGAAGAGCTGCTTCGTCGCAAAAAACTCGGCTCAAATGAAAAAAAAAGTAACGAAGTAAAAAAAGCTCAAAAATAAGCTCTCTTTTAGGGTCTTGTCATTCATATATAATTGACAAGACCCTCTCTTAAGACTATACATCACCACTTCAAGCGCGGACTTTTAGAAAACCATCTCTTTAAGCTTTTTAGCAATGAGATGAAAATTTTCTAAAATAGCCGCCTTTTTTCGTATCTGCGACATCAGCTCCTCCAAAGGCTTTGATGTCTGTCAGTTAGGTTAAACTTAACTAAGGAAGATACGCATAAATCTAATTTAAACAGCAATTTGGAGCATTGAAAAAATGTCAAAACGCATTAGTGCTAAATATAAAATTGATCGCCGCATGGGCGAAAACATCTGGGGCCGTCCTAAAAGCCCTGTAAACCGCCGCGATTATGGCCCAGGTGAACATGGCCAACGCCGCAAAGGCAAATTGTCAGACTTTGGCCTACAGCTTCGTGCAAAGCAAAAGCTAAAAGGCTATTACGGCAACATCGGCGAGAAACAATTCCGCGCTATCTATAAAGAAGCTGACCGCATCAAAGGTGATACTGGTGAAAACCTCATCGGTCTTCTTGAGCGCCGTCTAGACGCAATCGTCTACCGCGCTAAGTTCGTACCAACAGTGTTTGCCGCTCGTCAGTTCGTAAATCACGGCCACGTGAAAGTAAACGGCAAGAAAGTCAACATTCCAAGCTACCGCTGTAAAGTTGGTGACGTAATCGAAGTGAAAGAAAAATCAAAACAACTCGCATTAGTTGTTGAAGCGTCTCAAAGCTCAGAGCGCGACACACCAGATTACTTATCAGTCGATGAAGGCAAACTATCAGCCACATTCAACCAAATCCCAACTCTTTCAGATGTACCTTACCCGGTCATCATGGAACCAAACCTGGTTGTCGAATTTTACTCAAGATAATCGAGTTTAAAATTTACAGATTTCCAAAAGGCCGCTATCCATTTAGCGGCCTTTTTATTTGCCGCAAATAAAATGCCCGCAAAAAGTCTCAGCTCTCTCAAACTTCTTCATCCTGACCTAAGCCAAGCCTGTGATCCGGGGTCTACCTCTCCTTTTTACGGATTTTTCCATTGGCCACAGTTTCCCGCCCTCCAACACACTTTCCCCTTAAACTAACCATCATATTCAGCTAATGTAGCTGAAAACAGCTCAGCGCAAAGATGGATAGAGCCAATGCACGCACACAATCGTTTTAAAACCATTTTAATGATACTTGTTTGCTTCCTGGCTTACATCGCCTATTTCGGCATCCACTCTCCATCTATTTTTAGTGATGATAACAAATTTGAAAATTTGGCAGAGACGGTAAAAAAAGAAATCAAATCAAATTTTGAAACACCGAAAAAGGTCTTAGAAACATCTAAAACCAAAGAATTGGCAATAAAACACAATACAAATAAACAGCCCACTCTTGTCTCTCTCACAAAACGAACTCTAAGTAATCCAGAAAATGCAGCAAATTGGAACAAGCTCGGGCAATATCAACGGCGTATTGGCAAATTAAATGAAGCCATAGGCTCTTTTGAAAAAGTAAGATCACTCGGAAAGAAACAAAATAACAAAACAACCATCGCCGCCGCCCTCACCAATCTTGGCCTCACATATAAAGACCAAACCAACTATAAAAAAGCTGAGCAAACTCAAAAAGCCGCCTTACAACTTTACAAAGAGCTAAACAACCAACAAGGCATCGCCAATAATTACAACAACCTGGGCCGCACTTATTTCCTTCAAGGGAAAACAGATAAATCCATTGAAACTCTGCTCAAATCTTTAACCATCAATCTTGATTTAAAAAATCAAAACGGCATGGCCCAAAACTTTGGTAACCTTGGCGAATCCTACCGCGTAAAGGGAAGCCTTGGTGAAGCTGAATATGCGCAAACCAAATCGCTGGAAATCAACACAAAACTTGGCAACAAATCAGCCACTATTGGAAACCTCATCAACCTAGGGATTATCCAGGGCCAAAATGGACATTACCCAAAAGCCGAAAGCTCATTTTTCAAAGCACTTTCATTCAACAAACAATTAAACAACAAAAGAAACGAAGCCAAAATTTACTCAAACCTTGGCCACCTATATCAACTCAACAAGCAATATAAAAAAGCTGAAGCCATCCAGCTCCAATCAATCAAACTCAATAAGCAATTGGGTAATAAACGCGGCCTTGCCATCTCAACTTATAATTTGGCTGTGGTAAATTTAAAAACCAATCAACTTCAAAATGCTTGCCTAAATTTCAAAAATGCGAAAAGCCTTTTTGTAGCAACCTCGCAAAAAAGACATTTAGCTAAAACCAACCAATATCTAAGCAATCTCAGCTGCGACCTACAGAACTAGCGCGTATCGCGCAATAAGCGGATGCATTGTGGGCATCTGAAGCTAAAAAAACGAATGCCTAGTGCCGGTTACTGGTGGGTAACCTGAAGGCCTAACTAAAAAGCCGGTTGCTGGTGGGCAACCCAAGGCACATCAAAAAAACTCATAACTTGACAGGGAACCAAATTCACGGCATCAGCTAAATTTAATATTTGACCTCTTGAAAGATAAATAACAAATGTCTGAAACAGCTACACCAGAGCCAACCGAGACAAAACAACAAGCTGATGAGCCTCAAAGCGCTTCAGCTTCAAGTACAGCTCATCCCCTGTTTCAAAACACACCAAACTCTGTTGAGTTCACAAAATTGCGCAAGCGGTTAATCAAACAAATGCGCCAGGCCATTGATGACTTCGATATGCTTGGCCAGAATGCAAAACTGGTTGATGGCGTTAAACCCGCAGCTTCTAAAAAATGGCTTGTTTGCGTCTCTGGTGGCAAAGACAGTTATGGCCTCATTAGTTTGCTCCATGATTTGAAATGGCGCGGTCTCCTTCCTGTCGAGCTCATAGCCATGAATTTGGACCAAAAACAACCAGCCTTTCCAAGTCACATCTTGCCAGAATTCTTTGAAAAGTTTGACATCCCCAACCATATAGAGACACAAGACACCTACACCATCGTCACAGACAAAGTGCCGGAAAATAAAACCTATTGTTCTCTCTGTTCAAGATTGAGAAGGGGCATTATCTATACGGTTGCCAAAAAACTCGGCTGTGACACAGTTGTTCTAGGCCATCACAGAGAAGACATTTTAGAAACTTTTCTACTCAATCTTTTCTTTGGCGCCAAACTCTCTGCCATGCCACCAAAACTCTTAAACGAAGAAGGCACGTTAAATCTCATTCGCCCATTAGCCTATGTCGCTGAGAACGATTTGAGCAAATTCTCCAATTATATGAACTTCCCAATTATCCCGTGTGATCTATGTGGAAGCCAAGATGGCCTCCAGCGCCAGCAAATGAAAAAACTCTTGACATCTTGGGAAGAGCAAAGACCTGGCACAAAAGAAATGATGCTAAAATCCCTTGGGAATATCCGTCCCTCACAATTACTAGATCAAAAATTATTTGATTTTTCAGACCTAAGTCCAAGCTTGTGAGAGAATTCTTAAATCTAGGAATTAGGTCATTTCAGCGCATTTTTGAGATTTTAAGCAGTTTTTAGCTGTTTTTACCCTCTTTTGATGCAATTTTTCATAAATCCCTCTTGCCCCACCAGAAAGCTTCACGTATACCCATCGTGAATTCAAACATATCATCGACTTTCCAAATAAAAGAGGTAATTTATGAGCAAAATTAAAGTTGCAAATCCTGTCGTCGAGCTTGATGGCGACGAAATGACGCGGATTATATGGCAGTTCATCAAAGACAAGCTCATCCATCCTTACCTTGATATTGACCTACATTATTATGATCTCGGCGTTGAAGAACGTGACAGAACAGATGACCAAATCACTATCGATTCAGCTGAAGCTATTAAGAAATACGGCGTTGGCGTAAAATGCGCGACCATCACTCCAGATGAAGACCGTGTTAAAGAATTTAACCTAAAGCAAATGTGGCGCTCTCCAAACGGCACAATCCGTAACATCCTAGGCGGCGTTGTATTCCGTGAGCCAATCATCTGCCAAAACGTACCTCGCCTTGTCCCTGGCTGGACAGATCCAATCGTTGTTGGCCGTCACGCCTTTGGTGACCAATACCGCGCAACAGACTTCCTCGTGCCAGGCAAAGGCAAGCTGACTATGAAGTTTGAAGGTGAAGACGGACAAATCATCGAAAAAGAAATTTTCGAATTCCCAGATGCTGGTATTGCCATGGGCATGTACAATCTTGATGCTTCAATTCGCGATTTTGCACGTGCTTGTATGAACTACGGCCTAAACCGCGAATGGCCTGTTTACTTGTCGACTAAGAACACAATCCTAAAAGCTTATGATGGCCGCTTTAAAGATCTTTTCCAAGAAGTTTATGAAAATGAATTTGAAGCAAAATTTAAAGAACTTGGCATTCATTATGAACACCGCTTAATCGATGACATGGTTGCTTGTGCCATGAAATGGTCTGGTAAATATGTCTGGGCTTGTAAAAACTATGACGGTGATGTGCAATCAGATACAGTTGCCCAAGGCTTTGGTTCACTAGGCCTTATGACATCAGTTCTAATGACACCAGATGGGAAAACTGTTGAAGCTGAAGCAGCCCACGGTACAGTGACACGTCACTACCGCCTCCATCAAGAAGGTAAAGAAACGTCAACAAACTCAATCGCATCGATCTTCGCATGGACAAGAGGCCTAGCCCACCGTGCGAAACTTGATGACAATGCTGAGCTTGCAAAATTTGCAAACACATTAGAAAAGGTTTGTGTTGAAACTGTTGAATCTGGCCATATGACAAAAGACTTAGCTCTTCTTGTTGGACCAGATCAAAAATGGCTTTCTACAATCGGCTTCTTGGATCAAATCGATCAGAACCTACAAAAAGCAATGGCTTAAATAAGTTATTTAATGTTTTTATAAAAAAGGGAGCCTTCAAAAGAAGGCTCCCTTTTTTTACGTCTTTATTTGTCTTATCAAAATGAAAAAGAGCCAGGCCGTTAATTGATGAGTTTACAGCCTAACTCTTAGGCAGTTCATCCACTTCCCATTCACCACTCATCCGCGCCGTCGCAACTTCACGAATATGATGGTTCATGTCTTTATTCTTGCGCAGTAGATATTCAAAATCATCGCGGTCCAATTGAAGCAGGTGACACTGAGTAAGTGCTTTCGCCGTCACATTATAACCACCTGTAGAAAGTAACCCCGCCTCACCAAAAAAAGCGCCAGCCTCAATCACCACGCTGTCTTTCCCGTTATGAAGTTCCACATTCCCAGAGACGATAAAATACATCCCCGTAGCCTCTTTGCCCTTCTCAAAAATCACAATATCTTTAGGAAAACGCTGCGAATGAAGAAGCCCCATAATCTCAGCCACTTGAGAGGCTTCAAGGCGATTAAAAAGTGGGACACGTGCTACCATGTTCCAGTTGATAACAAATTCACGGCGGTTAATCTCTTGCGCAAAGCCGGTTGAAATAATGCCAATCGGCAAAGCAAACATGCCAAGCCCAAACACCATAAACAAACTGCTCCACAATTTGCCAAGTGTTGTCACTGGCACAGCATCCCCATAGCCAACTGTGGTCAAAGTCGCCAACGCCCACCACATAGATGAGGGAATATCACCAAACGTCTCTGGCTGCACCTCCCCTTCAATATAATGCATGCCCGTGGACGCAAACAAAAGCAGCGCCAACATAATCATTAGTGACGCAAAAAGAGCCCGCCCTTCTTTGTAAAACACTTTCGCAATCACCTGCATGGCCGGTGAATAACGGATGATTTTTAAGAAACGGAAAAGCCGAAGCACACGTAACAACCGCAGATCAGCGCCCACCAATGAGCCAAGATAAAACGGCAACACAGCAACCAGATCAATAATCTGCAACGGATGCATTGCAAATTTCAACCGCGCTTTCCAAGCAGGAAACTCACGCAATGGCGGGTGTTCAACACACGCCCAAATTCGCAAGAGATACTCAACGGTGAAAAATAGAATAGAGAAAAGCTCAAACCCATCTAGGAATGAACCATATTCGTCATAGATCGTTGTCACTGACCCAAGCAAGAATGCAATAACATTCAGCAAGATCATGACAACAATCACGACATCACAGATAACACTCGGCATATCATCAGATGTGCCTGTCTCTAATATTTGATGAAGCCGATGCCGAGAAACAACTTTAGGGGTATCGATCATCAAATAATCCTATCTGTCATGAAACCATTGAGTATTTAAGGGAATAAAGCTCCTATAGCGCCTGTTTTATTTGCTCAAGCGCCGCTTCTGCTTTTTCAGCATCTGGTCCGCCAGCTTGCGCCATATCAGGGCGGCCTCCGCCCCCTTTACCACCAAGAGCAGCTGAGCCAACACGCACCAAATCAACAGCGCTAAATTTGTCTGTCAAATCATCTGTGACGCCAACAGAAATGCCAGCCTTACCATCTGATTTCCCAATGATGACTACAATCCCAGATTTAAGAGTTTGCTTACCCTGGTCAACCAAAGAGCGCAATTCTTTTGCAGGCAAATCATCAATCACCCGGCCCATAAAGGAAACTCCAGAGATCTCTTCTACCTGCTCGGCATCACCGCCGGAGCCACCCATAGCTAATTGCTTTTTAAGGTCAGAAACTTGTGTCTCTAGCTTGCGGCGCTCTGCTACCAAACTCTCTAAACGCTCAACCAATTTCAAAGGCGGCACTTTCAAGGTAGCAGAAGCATCCTTCACAAGTTGCTCCTGAGAAGCAAGATAAACTCGTGCGGCCTCACCAGTAAGCGCCTCAATTCGGCGCACACCAGAAGCCACAGCACTTTCATTGACCACATGCACCAAGCCAATATCACCCGTTTGGTTCACATGGGTACCACCACAAAGTTCAAGTGAATAAACCTTGCCTTGCTTTTCGCCATGCAACACAGTGCCCATAGAAACTACGCGAACTTCCTCGCCATATTTCTCACCAAACAGCGCCATAGCTCCCGCTTCAATCGCATCATCAACCGCCATCAAACGGGTTTCTACCGGCGCATTTTGCAAAACAATTTCATTAGCTAAATTTTCAACTTGTTTAATCTCATTTTCGTCCATTGGTTTCGTATGAGAGAAATCAAACCGCAACCGACCATCATCAACCAATGATCCCTTTTGCGCCACATGATCACCAAGTGTTTCGCGAAGAGCCTCATGCAACAAGTGCGTTGCTGAGTGGTTCGAGCGAATGGCTGTCCGGCGGGTACTATCAACAGTGAGCACAGCAGATTGTCCAACCTTAATAGAGCCTTTTTCAAGCTTGCCCATATGAACAAAAAGATTGCCAAGCTTTTTAAGCGTATCAGTAACCTCAAACTCGCCGCCATCGGCAAAAACGATACGGCCCTTATCACCAACCTGGCCACCAGATTCAGCATAAAAAGGCGTTTGATTGAAAAGCAAACTCGCCTCTTCACCTTCTTTCAAAGACGAAACAACCTCACCATCTTTTACAATAGCAACAAGACCACCTTCGCCCTCTTCATGTTTGTATCCAAGAAATTCTGAACCGCCGACTTCATCTTGCAACCCAAACCAAATACTATCATCAGCGGTATCACCGGAACCTTTCCAGTTCTTCTTGGCTTCTTGCCTTTGGCGAGCCATAGCTTCGTCAAAACCTTTTTTCTCAACAGTAATACCGCGTGCCTTTAATGCATCTTCCGTCAAATCCAGCGGAAAGCCATAAGTGTCATAAAGTTTAAAAGCAACCCCACCATCAAACTCATCGCCAGATTTCAGCTCAGCACTTTCTTCATCCAAGAGTTTCAACCCACGCTCAAGGGTTTTGCGAAACCGTTGTTCTTCCAAGTGAAGTGTTTCACTAATCAGACTTTCGCCACGTACCAAGTCAGGATACGCCTGCCCCATTTCACGAATAAGGGCTGGCAATAATTTATGCATAAGCGGTTCTTTAGCTCCCAGCAATTCAGCATGACGCATCGCCCGGCGCATGATCCGGCGCAGCACATAGCCACGGCCCTCATTGGAAGGCAGCACACCATCCGCAATGAGAAAACTACTCGCCCGCAAATGATCCGCAATCACGCGGTGCGAAGCTTTGCGCTCCCCTTTATCATCGCAGCCAAGAATATCAACCGATGCCGCAATAAGGTTTTTAAAGAGATCCGTTTCATAATTATCGTGCGTGCTTTGAAGCACAGCCGCAATCCGCTCAAGGCCCATCCCTGTGTCGATCGAAGGACGAGGTAAATCAAGGCGCTCTTTTTCTGTCTGTTCATATTGCATGAACACCAAGTTCCAAATTTCAATAAAACGGTCACCATCTTCATCCGGAGACCCTGGAGGACCACCAGGAATATGATCTCCATGATCAAAGAAAATTTCTGAACACGGTCCACAAGGCCCCGTGTCACCCATAGACCAGAAATTGTCAGATGTTGAAATTCGGATAATTTTTTCGTCACTCAGACCAGCAATTTTTTTCCAAAGCTCAGCGGCTTCCTCATCTTCTGAATAAACAGTGACAAGAAGTTTTTTCTGTTCAAGACCAAAATCTTTCGTGATCAAGTCCCACGCATTGCTAATCGCTTCTTCTTTAAAATAATCACCAAAAGAAAAGTTACCAAGCATCTCAAAAAATGTGTGATGACGCGCTGTATAGCCCACATTGTCTAGGTCATTATGTTTACCGCCTGCACGCACACATTTCTGACTGGAAGTCGCACGCTTATAATCTCGCTTTTCAACACCAGTAAAAACATTTTTAAATAGAACCATCCCCGCATTGGTGAACATCAATGTCGGATCATTTAATGGCACCAAAGAGCTTGAAGGCACAATTTCATGGCCCTTGCCTTCAAAAAACTCAAGGAACGTTTTTCTTATGTCGTTAACACCAGTCATTTTATCTACACCAGCCTGCGGTAATCTGTTTTAGTTATTATAATAATATTGCCTTTTATCAGGGCTTAAGAGAGAACTCTAGTTTTTCAGCACAAAAGTTCTCTAAATCTGTTTTATCATCGATTAAAGCGAATTAAGAGCATAAATTCACCTTGCTAATCAATAATCAAAAGGTAAAAGAGAAGAGACAAGGTTTCCTTAACAATCGAGCAAAAGAGCCCTGTTTTTAGCTGTTTTTTGAAAAAAACAGCAATCATAGATATTCAAATATCATTTACTTGAATTAAAAAAGAAAAAGCCCAGCATAAAACTGGGCTTAAATTTAATATTCAACGTAGAAAAGTCTAATAATAACCTTTAAAACACATCAAACTTACACTTCTGGTTCTTTATCTTCGTCTTCATCTTTTTCAGGCTCACCTTCAAGAATCTGCTCTGCAATCAAACCAGCATTTGCTCGTATGGCTTTATCAATTCTTTCATATGTTTCAGGGTTCTCAGCAAGGAATTTCTTCGCATTTTCCCTGCCCTGACCAATTTTCTCACCTTCATAGGCATACCAGGCACCAGCTTTATCAACAATCCCAGCTTTCACACCAAGATCAACCAACTCACCTGTCTGCGAAATGCCTTGCCCATACATAATATCAAATTCAACCTGGCGGAATGGCGGCGCCACCTTATTCTTCACAACCTTCACACGAGTTTGGTTACCAACAACCTCATCTTGCGCCTTAATTTGCCCAATGCGGCGAATATCCAAACGAACGGAGGCGTAAAACTTCAAAGCATTACCACCTGTTGTCGTCTCTGGAGAGCCAAACATAACACCAATCTTATGACGGATCTGGTTGATAAAAATCACCATCGTTTTGGATTTGGAGATAGAACCAGTTAGCTTCCGGAGCGCCTGGCTCATCAATCTCGCTTGAAGGCCAGGAAGACTATCCCCCATTTCCCCTTCAAGTTCAGCGCGCGGTGTGAGAGCAGCTACACTATCAACCACCAAAACATCAATCGCACCAGAACGCACAAGCGTATCAGTAATCTCTAATGCTTGTTCACCTGTATCGGGTTGAGAAATAAGAAGATCATCAATATTCACCCCAAGTTTGCGCGCATAAACCGGATCAACAGCATGTTCGGCATCAACAAAAGCACAAACACCGCCCTGCTTTTGGGCTTCAGCAACAACATGCAAAGCAAGTGTTGTTTTACCAGAACTCTCTGGCCCATAAACTTCAATGATACGACCGCGTGGCAAGCCACCAATGCCAAGAGCGATATCAAGCCCTAATGAACCTGTTGGAACAGCATCAACATCAACATGAAAAGATTCAGTACCAAGCTTCATAATCGAGCCCTTACCAAAATTCTTCTCAATTTGCGATAGCGCTGACTGAAGCGCTTTATCCTTATCCATCATATCCCCTTCGATAACCTGTAAACCTGCATTAGCCATATCTAATACCCCTTATTCCATTAATCAGTAAAACATTCAATCTGGAATAAATGTACCACATTTGTTCTCATTTTGGCAATAGAGGGTAAGGTTTTGATTTTTAAAGATTTTAACAAAAATGTTCTAAATACGTTCCATAAAAAGAATCGAAAATTTCATGTGGATAATTTTGTCAATGGTTGAACCAATCAATAACCACAAGCGACGAATAAAAGAAGCAGTTAACACTGCTTTTCAAACCTCAATAGTCTTTAAAACTAAGGAGACTTTCATGAAAACAAATCTTATTGTAACAGGGGCTTTAAAAACTCTCGTACTCATTTCCATAATATGTTTGAGCATATCTGGGGCCAATGCACGAAGTTTAAAAGCCAACACAAAACACAAACCATGGCTTGGCTGTTGTAAACATTGCAGCAGCATCCAATGTTCTGGTTGCAGTGAAACAACCCCTCTACAAGCAGGAAATTGTGATTTCATAGCTAACTGCACAACCAAGAATGACGAAACAAAATGCAAACCAAGCTCGTCATCTCTTAAAAAACTACGAAAGCTAAAGGCTAAATAAAACAAAAATGCTAGAAAGAAACTGGTAAAACAAAAAAGATGACCAAAGTGTCTATGCCTTTGGTCATCTTCATGATGGAATAAACAAATTCTAATAGAGACTAGCCAGCACCAAGCACATCTTTCACAGTGGCAGCTAACTGTTTTAATGAAAATGGCTTCGGTAAAAACGTAAACGTCTCACCTTCTCCCAAATTCTTCTCAAACGCGTCTTCCGCATAGCCTGAAATGAAAATCACCTTCACATTCGGCAAGCTATCCCGCAAATGGGTGAGCATTGTCGGACCATCCATCTCCGGCATCATCACATCAGAGATCACCAAATCAATCCCACCATCATGAGCAGCCACTACATCCAAAGCATCCGTGCCAGATGTCGCCTCAAGAACATTATATCCCCGCATAGAAAGTGCGCGTGCCGCAAAGCTTCGAACCGCTTCTTCATCTTCAACAAGCAACAAAGTTTCAGAGCCTGTTAAATCTTTCGGTTTCTCTTCAATTGGTTCAGGCGTAGTAACGGTCGCTTCAATTTCATCAGGCACATGCCGAGGAAGATAAATTTTAAAAGTTGTCCCCTGGCCTTCTTCACTATCGACGAAAATAAACCCATCAGTTTGCTTCACGATGCCATAAACCATGGAAAGGCCAAGCCCAGTTCCTTTGCCAATATCTTTGGTTGTAAAAAACGGTTCAAAAATCTTATCAATTGTCTCTTGAGGCATACCACAACCTGTATCCGTCACTTCGAGCAACACATATTCACCAGGTTTCAAACCACGTTTTTCTTCTTTTAGCGAGCGATGCTCAGCAATATTCTCCGTGCGCAAAGTCAAAGTGCCACCAGTAACAGCACCATCACTAACACCATTTGCTTTCATCTCTTCAAGCATGGCATCGCGTGCATTCACCGCCAAATTGATAATCACTTGGTCAAACTGGTGATGATCCGCTTTCACCTCCCAAAGGTCACGACCATGATCAACTTTAAGCTCGATTTTCTCGCCTAACAAACGAGAAAGCATCGCGGTAACATCTTTAATCACATCATTTAACGAGAGCACTTCAAGTCGTAAAGTTTGCTGACGAGAAAACGCCAAAAGTTGCCGCACAAGACGCGCAGCCCTATTCGCATTTTGTTTGATATGCATCATATCTTTAAAAGATGGATCCGTTGGGCGGTGGCTACCAATCAATAAATCTGTATACCCAATAATGGCTGTGAGAACATTATTAAAATCATGCGCAATACCGCCAGCCAATTGGCCAACCGCCTGCATTTTCTGGCTCTGAGCAAATTGTTCTTCAAGCGCTCTTTGTTTAGAAGTATCAATGGCATAGATAATAGCAACCGCACCATCTTCTGCCATATCTCGCGCCGGGCTTAAATATAAGCGGCCACTGCGCTCACCGTTTAGAGTGAACTTCACATCAACTGGCGCAATAACGGCACTTCCCTCAGAGGCACCATCAAGAGCCGCCTTTAAAGCCTCTCTCTCCGCATCATCAATCAAACCAAACAAATTATCACTCTGTTCAGCTTCATTACCACCTTGGCCTAACAGCACACGAAACGACCCATTCGCATTTGAGATCTCACCATTATTATTAATCGTTGCAATCCCAATAGGCGCAGTTTGATAAAATTGCTCTAACCGCATCTCCGTCATGCGTTGCGGTTCAAACAATTGCGGTGCATCTTCAGCACGAAGTGCCAAAACGCCATAATGCGGTTCATCACTGCCAATAATTTCATGCGGGCGACCATAAAGAATAGTGCTCAAAGTTGAACCATCTTCACAAATCAAATCATAATATTGAACTGATCGTAATGACGCATGCGGTACCAAAGACTGCTGCAGCAATTGCACGCCTTCCATGGGCATCAAGTCATAAAGAGAACGCCCCTCCATACCTCGGTCAGATCGACCAAGCCACGAACAAAGCGTGTGGTTCATGTAATTAAGTTCACCTTCAGAATTAAAGGTGAAAAACCCAAGCGGTGCGGCATCAAACTGGCCAACAGCATTCGTCAATTCTTTATATTCAAGATCTCTTTGCGCCCGCTCTAAGGTAATATCAGTTAAACGCCAAACAACACCAGCAACATCACCTTTGGCAACAGAGTTTTGCTTCTGATCACTCTTCACTTTTGCATTTACAAAACTTGATTTTTTCTTCGTGAATAAAGGACGAACAGAAATGCGCACCCAGCGCACATTATTCTCTGCAGTCTTATCACCTTCTTGAATGAAAACTTCTTCTTCCCAATCTCGAAGCTGAGTGGCCGCCTGGCAAAGACGATACAAAGGTTCCGCAATCGCCGGCTCACCAGAAAAATAAGTCTCAACAGAAGAAATCACTTTGTCTCGGGGTTTACGCAAGATATGAAAATACGCATCATTTGCATAAAGCACATCACCCTTTTTATTCGTGATGAGCATACCGTCTGTTAAGTTATCCGCGTAAGCCGCGAAAATATTTGCGTCTTCAGAAGGAGAATGCAGATCAACGATACCAGCTGAATAAGCCAAAACAGCAAACACACCAATGGTTGCCAAAAGCCCTAAAATACCAACAAGAACCATATTAAATTCTTGCAAGAAGAACGCAGCAAAAAGAACCAAGGCCAATAAACCAAGGCACGCTATCGTTCTAAATTTTCCGGGCCAAAACATCATGGCAAGCAATCGATCCTCTTCCACCAAATCAGGCTTATGAGGTTCCATGGGTACATTCACTTCACTCATGGTCCTGAAATTAACTGATTCGCCAATCCCAACCGATTGATTTTAGTGAACTATCAACATAGAAATGCAGAAGATAGTCTAAATAAAACTCAAATCAGCATAGCAGATACAACTAATTTATACGTCTACAGCCTAAACACATTTAATGTGTTATTTGCGTTTTTGCCGCATAACAAAGCCAATAACCTCTGCCACGGCCTTATAATGCTCTGGCGGGATCTCTTGATCAACCTCAACCACCCCATGTAATGCCCGAGCCAATGGCCTATTCTCAACACGGGGAATTTCATGTTCTTCCGCAATTTCACGGATTTTAAGCGCCAGAGCGTCAACACCTTTCGCCACACAAATAGGCGCAGGCATAGCCTTGTCATATTTCAAAGCAACCGCATAATGCGTTGGGTTGGTAATCACAACAGAGGCCTCAGGCACAGCTGCCATCATCCGTTTACGGCCACGCTCCATCCTGATTTGCCGAATCTTGGCTTTAACAATCGGGTCACCTTCTTGTTGTTTATACTCATCTTTTACTTCTTGCATGGTCATCTTGAGCTTATTCCACCATTGCTGGCGTTGATAGGCATAATCAGCAATCGCCACCACAGCGTAAAGCGCAATAACAGCACCTAAAATCTTTAAACTCAAAACTTTCACATGAGGAAGTAATGCCGCCAAATCCATAGAAACCATCACCTCTAAACTATCTTGTGAGGGCCACATGACCAGCACAATAAGCAAAGTAACAATAGCAAGCTTCGCCAAACTCTTTAAAAAGTTGACCAAAGACGTCATTGAAAACAAACGTTTAAACCCAGCCAACGGCGAAATTTTAGATAATTTCGGTGTCATGGTTTCCGTTTGAAACAACAAACCATGCTGCACCACATTTCCAGCCATTGCAGCAAACATAAACACAAGAAAGGGAAGAGAGATCGCAGCAAAAACAGACCACATCACAGATTGTAAAAACTGGCTACCCCCGCCACCTTCCATTGAATAGGTGTGCGCATTTTCCAAATAAGATTTCAGCGTTAATGTTAAATCAGAACTCATGCTGTTTGAAAAAATCAAAATAACCAACGTAGCTGCGGTGAGCATAAACCAGCTATTCACCTCCTGGCTTTTCACCACATTGCCCTTTTCAAAAGCATCTTTCAGCTTTTTCTCACTAGGGTCTTCTGTTTTTTCACTTTCATCTGGTTCATCAGCCATCGTAATACCAAGCCCCCTATCTCATAAGATTCACGATAGACGCTTCATAATAACTCAAATACCAATTCATCATCGCGCTTAAAAGCAATACAAACAGCAAAGTCCCAATGTAAATATTGGCCGGCATCGCTATAAAGAACACCTGAATTTGAGGAATGAGACGTGATAAAATGCCAAGCCCAAGAAAAAACACCAAACCAAAAACAATAAAGGGTGTCGACAACTGCACACCAATTTTAAAGATCCCTGCAACGGTTTGTAACGCCGCATCACTAAAGACAGCTATCTCAAAAGGTGCGCCTGGCGGAAACATCATATAACTATCATGCATCGCCGCAATAATGAGATGATGCAAATCCATCGCAAAAATCATAACAGTGCTTAACATCATGAGAAAACTGGAAAAAACAGAATCTTGACGCCCCGTCGTTGGATCTGCTGTCATCGCAAAAGAAAGCCCTGCCTGAAACGCAATCACATTGCCTGCAACCTGAATACCCGTTGAGAGTATTTTTATAATCGCGCCAAATGAAAAGCCAATCAAAGCTTCTTTAAAACTTGCTCCAATCAGCCCAGTTAGCGTGGTGGGTAACTCTGGCACTTTCCCAACAACAACCGGATAAAGCACAAGAGTTAGCATCAAAGCAAATGCCAAACGAGAGCGCATAGGCACACTAGCTTCCCCAATGCCTGGGAGCATCATCACCAAAGGCCCTATGCGAGAGAAAATAAGGAACACAGCAAATGCAGTTGCAGGTAAGTAATCAAGACTAATATTCATTTAGAAAATGCCCTCTCACTACCCTCCGGCAATTTGGCTCATCACCCGCTCCATGAACGAGCCAAGCGTTGCTGCCATGTATGGCATTGCAACTAGCATCGTAACGAAAATAGCAACAATCTTCGGAACAAACACCAAAGTCATTTCTTGAATTTGTGTCAGAGCTTGGAAAAGCGCAATAATCACACCAACCAAAAGTCCAATGATCATCGGCGGACCAGAAACTTTTAAAAGAACAATGATGGCTTCTCGCCCAATATCCATGACTTCAGCACCGGTCATGTTCTCATCCTCATTTCTTACGCTTCAGATGCCCACAAAGCATCCGGGACGTGCAGGCACCCATTGAACCACTTTAGTGACTCTTAAAGTTTAATTAGGCCTCATTATAAAAGCAGGGAAAGTCGTAAGCGATGATTCTTTTCAGTTTTACTCAGCTTTTCAAAAAAACTTTGTATGAAAGGGCATTTCTACAAAAAGAAGAGAAGATTTAGATCGGCATATTCATAATATCACGATAAGCACTAATCACTCGGTCCCGTGTTGTCACCAAAGTTTCAACCGCAACCTCGGTTTCAGCAATCGTAGTCACCAAATCAACCAAATCCCCTTGACCAGAAGCAACATTCGCAGCTGTCACTTCAGCCTTTTGACCAGAGTCCGCCACAGATGAGAGCGCATTTTTAACCAAATCAGAAAATTCACCAGTGTCTTCAACAGCGCCGGATGTTTTCGCTGATTTCGCCAACTCTTCGCCAACCTTCATCTGTGAAGCATAAGCATTCGCAGCAAAATTTGCACTCACTGTCATGTCTCTTGTCTCCTAATAATAAAACCGCTAACGCTCAACAGATTAAAAAATCAAAATTAATTCAAACACGTAAGATATCTAATGTTTTAGAAAGCATCTTCCGAGCAGACGTAATCACATTCAAATTCGCTTCGTAAGACCTTTGCGCCTCACGCATATCCATCGCTTCAACCATGCCGTTTACATTTGGCGTTTTAATATAGCCCTTATCATCAGCTCCAGGATGACCAGGTTCCAAACGTTTGCCAAAATCACTAGAGTCCATTTTCACGCGGCCATGTTTAACAATCTCAGCACCAATCTCCTGGTCATAAACCTGCTTAAATGTCGAAACTTTCCGCCTGTAAGGGTCGCCCCCCTTCACATTTGAAATACTGTCTGCGTTGGCAATATTCTCAGAAATAATCCGCATCCGATGCGATTGAGCCCCAAGACCAGAAGCAGCAATTTTCAAACTTTTCATCAAATCCATAATCCACCAAGCTCCTGTTTTGGTTCAGTTTTGCTCACATCAATAATAAAAAACGGTCACGAATAGCAGGGGAACAACCTACCCGCGACCAATAGCCATCTTCATAATGCCGAGCGAGCGCGAATAAACGGTCGTCGCCATTTGATAATCCATTTGGTTTTGCGCTACTTTGGCCATTTGATCCTCAAGAACCACACCGTTACCACTTGGCGTCACTTCAAAATCAACGGATTTATCACTTTCAAATTGCGTAGAAAACGTGCCACCAACACTCATATGCCGCTCATGGGTCACTTTCATGCCCGTTTGAGGTCGTTGGTTTTCCGGCAAATGCTCTTTAAAGGTGAGCGCTTTTAAATCTTTGGGTTTGTAATTTGGCGTATCCGCATGCGCAACGTTACTCGCCAAAACAGCTTGGCGGGTTTGATGCCACTTCATCTTGTCACGCACAAAACTCATCAACGGTAAATCGTTAAGCATGGAACCCCTCAAAACTAGATAAATTGACTTAAAGAAATCGGCTTCAAATCAATGGCCACAACACCCTATCTAGGCAAATTTTGCCCCCGAGATGGTTAACAAGCCGTTAAGAACTTCCCATTCTTGGGGATGAAACTCATTTTTGAGCAGTTTATGTCACAAAATTAGGGTAATTATTGCCGAGCGGGCGTGGCCTTATTGTGGGCTTTAAAGATAAAAGGCATCAGAAATGATTGATCAGCTATTATATTGGGTAATCTCTTTGCTATTCGTCATCGCCTTGATTCTAGGAATGGCCCTGTTGATCAAAAAATTCGCTTTGCCAAACAGCCCCAATAATCCGCTTTTTAAAAGAAATAAACAAAAGCGTTTAGAAATAATCGAACAACTCCCCCTGGATCATAAATCAAGGCTGGTACTCATCAGAAGAGACGATAAAGAACATCTCCTGATGCTGGGTCAATCCGGTGACTTAGTGGTAGAATCCAATATACCCGCAAAGCACCCCCAAGAAGTGCCAGAAAAAAGGCCCGAAGACTAAAATGAAACCATATGGCTAAAATTGAACAAAAAACTCTTGTGAATTGAGAGCAGGAAAAAAACAGCTCTCTTTATTTATATCATACAATCAAACTTAAAATTCATCTCTCGTATCGCGTCAAAAACTAAAAAACATAGCTAACTTGTTAAGAAACGAAACCTGGCAACAAAATGATGACGCTCCAATCAATGCGCAAAACAGAGACATCGCAATTAAAAGAAGATGAGATCGAAAACAAAAAACGGTTCATCAAACTCTGCACCTGTTTGGCCAGTACAACATTCATCATCATCTTAAGCTGCGTTTTAATCTCAATTTTCGCGCCCTCAGCACTAGCTCAAGATATTTCCATTGGCCTTGGTGAAGGAACCGGCGTCACCGAGCGCGCTCTTCAAATCATCGCGCTCATTACAATCCTCAGTGTCGCCCCGTCAATCCTCATCATGGTCACCTCTTTCACACGCGTGGTGATCGTGCTCTCACTCTTGCGCACAGCCATTGGCATTCAGCAATCACCACCAAACACGGTGATTATTTCCCTCGCACTATTCCTCACAGCCTTCATCATGGCCCCCGTTTTTGAAAAAGCCTATGAAGACGCCATCAAACCACTTCTCGCAGAAGAAATAGAACTCAACGAAGCCTTTACTAAAGCCTCCGCTCCCTTTCATGTCTTTATGCGCCAACATGTGAGAGAAAAAGACTTAACACTTTTCCAAGATTTATCAGGAAAACCACGACCGGAAACACCTGAAGACATCAGCCTGCAAATCCTCATTCCAGCTTTCATGATTTCAGAACTTCGCCGTGCCTTTGAAATCGGTTTTTTGATCTTCGTACCCTTTGTGGTAATTGATATGGTCATCGCAT
>JAEPQF010000050.1 GCA_017640685.1 Hyphomicrobiales bacterium | reverse complement strand
TCCTTTAACGAAGGATAAACCTCCTCCGAAGACAACAAATCACCCAAATCCATTTAAACGCCTTCCAATAAACTATCTGAAAGCTTTGACCCTTTTTAAGGCTCAAAGCTTCAGTTTGACCCACCCATAAAGTGGCTAATTGACGACTTTATGTCATAAATAAAAACAAAATGTTTAAATTCGCTCTATGACGGATCAATCCATCCAATGTTTCCATCGTTCCGGCGGTATACAATATTGATGCGCCCATGGCTAGCATTTCTAAATACGAGTACAGAGCTTTCTGCTAGATCCATTTGCATAACCGCATCACTTACTGCAAATTCATTAATATTTGTTTCATTCTCAGCAATAATGATGGGCGTTTCTTCCACAGCTTCTTCTTCCTCATCATTGGATTGTAAAACATAGTCTAGAGCAGGCGTTGTAACCGGTGGCAAAGCATTTTCACTTGCTTTTTGATGATGATTTTTCAACCGTCTCTTATAGCGCCTGAGCCGCTTTTCAAGGCGCTCTAAGGCCGCATCAGCGCTTGCGTAAACATCATGGCTCTCCCCTTTAGACTGTAAATCCAGCCCAGAGCGCAAATGAAGTGAGCAATCGGTGCGAAATTGTTTCCCATCTTTTTCAATACGAACATGTCCAGAAGTCGCATTGCCAATAAATTTATCTAACGTTTGATCAATACGATCTTCGATATAAAATCGCAGGGCTTCACCAACATCCAAATTTTTTCCAGTTACTTGTACGGACATATATTATTACCCTTCTATTGTTTCCACATATTATATTCTCAAGAAGTGAGAATAGGGTGATGGCCACGGAAAAAGAGCTCGAAAATCAAAGCAAACTCATTCATTTCGAGCTTTAGGTGAAAAAATCACTTGTCAGCATTTGTTGCAAATAATTGCCTCAAGGTCAGGTCTCTCCAGCCATAGCCATAAGGAATAGTATAACAGCAATTAGACAAAATTGTCGTAAAACTTAAGGAAAATAGGGTGTTTTTTTCGTTAAAAAACGTGAAAAACAAAAGAAAAATAAATGAGTTTTTCTATTCTTATCAAATGGTTGCTAGGTTGCGTTGATAAGTTGGTAGAGTGTCGATTGTAAAAAACGAACATATAAGTTGTTATGCTTATTTTCGCATAAATTTTAATTGTAAATATTAATAAAGGAAGGTCAATATCTTAAAGACTAAAAATTTTAAAGAGCCATTTGTTGGGCCATTTTCTTCTGTCGGCGACGTTGTACAGAAGAAGGAATGCCCATCGCCTCTCTATATTTAGCTACCGTGCGACGAGCAATATCAATACCCTTTTCTTTAAGAGTAGTGACAAGTTTATCATCTGAAAGAATGCAATCAATAGTTTCAGCTTCAATCAGTTGCTTAATGTGATGTCTCACAGCCTCAGAAGAAATCATGTCATCTGAGTCAGAAGAAGAAATAGCTGAGGTGAAGAAATATTTAAGCTCAAACACACCGCGCGTGGTGCCAATATATTTATTAGATGTGACACGGCTAACAGTTGATTCATGCATATCAATCGCATCGGCAACAGCACGTAAGTTAAGAGGGCGAAGATGTTCGACACCATGGCTAAAAAAGGCATCTTGCTGTCGAACAATTTCCTCTGAAACTTTTAAAATCGTGCGCGCTCTTTGATCAAGGCTTTTTACCAGCCAATTGGCGGTTTGAAAGCAATCTTGGATATATTCTTTGTCTTTTGTGCTTTTGGCAGTGTCGGCAACAGTCGTGTAATAGCTTTTATTGATCAAAACCTTAGGCAAGGTCTCGTTATTAAGCTCGATATGCCAACTGCCGTCATTTTTTTGCCGAACAAACACATCTGGCACAACAGATTGAACCGAAACCGCACCAAATTGTAGACCAGGTTTGGGATTGAGAGTTTTAATCTCAGCGATCATATCCGCTAAATCTTCATCATCAACCTGGCATGCTTTCTTAAGGCCGGTAAAATTGTGTGCTGCAAGAAGGTGAATATTATCTAAAAGTGCCTCCATGGCAGGGTCATAATGATTGAGGTCAATCAGCTGAAGTTTCAAGCATTCGCTAAGGTTACGAGAAAAAACACCTGTTGGCTCAAATTTTTGCAGCTCTTTTAAAACAGCGGAAATAACCTCAATTGATGTTCCCATCTGCATAGAAATTGCTTCTAATGAGCCCCGCATATAGCCTTGCTCATCAACCATATCAATCATATGAGACGCAATAAGCCGTTGTTTATCATCAAGTTTTGAAAGAGCTAATTGATCATGAAGGTGATCATGAAGCGTCACTTCACAAGAAACAAAATTTTCAAGATTATAATCACTCGCCCCACCAGAACTAGAGCTTGATGAGCTTACGCTATTGTTTTTAACGGAATTCCACCCCTGGTCGGCAAGGCTCGTTTTGTCCGATCCAGCTAAATCTGGATACATATCATCAGCCCGCATATCTAAATTAGCTGAAGGGTCTTCTTTAGTGTTATCAGCTGATTTAGAAAGCCATTCATCCGAAGAAGAGCGGGTTTGAGGTTCAATATTTTCCTGTGCAATTTCAGGCTCATAACTCGCTTGGGGAACCGTATCAGCTTCCGGGTCCTTCGCCTCAAGCAAAGGGTTGCGCTCTAATTCCCCCTCAACAAACTCGTTTAATTCGAGATTTGAGAGTTGCAAAAGCTTAATCGCTTGTTGCAATTGTGGTGTCATCACAAGTGACTGAGATTGTCTAAGTTCTAGTCGGTGAGACAGCGCCATTTTAAAATAAAGTCCTCAATTATCATCGATAGGCAATATTCATACCAAAAGAGAATTTAGCGACGATTAAGAAGAAAGACAAACTTTTAATTAAATGTCGATCTTTTTTATTCAAAGTCCAATTTCATTGCTGAATTGTAGCATGAAATTAATTCGAAGCAAAAAATCAGATCACGGAAAGGCGTGAAAAATAAAAGAAAAGTAAAGAAATTAACCAAACATATCGCCAAGATACACACGGCGCACATCATCATTGGAGACGATTTCTTGTGGTGTTCCCTCTGTAAGCACTTTGCCGTCATGGATAATATAGGCTCGATCAATCATCTCAAGTGTCTCACGCACATTATGATCAGTAATCAAAACTCCAATACCTCGATCGGTCAAGTGACGTACTAAATCTCGAATATCCCCGATCGCAATAGGGTCAATACCAGCAAATGGCTCATCAAGAAGGATGTAAGAGGGATCACTCGCCAATGCGCGCGCAATTTCACAGCGCCGCCGTTCACCACCAGAAAGAGCAATGGAAGGGGATTTTCTCAAACGGGTAATATTAAACTCATCAAGCAGGCTTTCTAATTTCTCAAGCCGTTTCTTTTTGTTCTTTTGAGTAACTTCAAGCACCGCCATAATATTTTGCTCAACAGTTAACCCCCTGAAAATAGAGGCTTCTTGCGGCAAATACCCAATACCAAGACGCGCACGGCGATACATAGGAAGAGCAGTTACATCATATCCATCAATATGGATCTGTCCTTCGTCAGCTTTAACAAGACCAGTGATCATGTAAAAGATCGTAGTCTTACCAGCACCATTCGGGCCAAGCAGGCCAACAGACTCGCCCCGGCGAACTTTAATGCTGGCTTGCTTCACAACCTGGCGCTTGCCATATGTTTTGCAAACCTTATTCGCAGTGAGCCAACCTGTTTGCGGGTGGGCGTCAATTTGGTTTGGCTGCCCAGCTGCAAAGGCGGGTGTTTGTTGCACCTGTGGTTGATTTAAAACTTGATTTTGACCATAGGCTTGTATTTGAGCTTGCCCTTGAAAACTTGGTGGCAACTGAGGGGGAATAGGTTCCTGAGCACCTGGTTGCGGGGGAGGGCTAAATTGAGCGTCTCCATTAACACCGCCTCCTTCAAAGGGGTGTGCCCCTCTTTGCATCGGTTGCCGGTTGCCTCCATTTATCAAAGGAGATTGTTCACGCGGAACAGCAAATTTAGTTTCGACTTGCTTTTCCTTACCTTTGGGCAACATAGATTTAAAGAAACCAATCATACCAGTGTGAACTACTTTCAGTGATAAAGTTTATGATTTAGAAACATGTAATCACTTTTAGTCTCTAAATCAAAAAAATACTCGGACTAAATCTCTCTTTTAAGACGAAGAGAAAGCTTTATTCTTTAAATTATAATCTAAATCGAAAATTACGGCAGGATTTTATTGATCGCTATTTAATTTTACGGTTTTTGTAATTTTTTGACAGCTTTGGGGTTCACATCAATCTTCATTTGAACGCGGCCCTTTTTGGCATTGCCACCTTTTTTCTTAGCTAAATTTTCAAAGCGGCTTTGCCTTGTTTTCAAATTCACAATAAGTCTACCACCTTTAAGAATGTTTCCACCTTGGGTTAAAACAACCGTATCACCAAGTACAATTGTTTGTTTTGCAACATCAAACCGGGCCCACTCACTGGTCGCTGATTGTTTGTCTTTTGTGGTGATGAGAACTTTACCCTTAGCTTCAAGCTTTTTCACTTTGCCATTCGCTCCAGATTGAGCGCCAGGCCTTGCATTGCCGTCGTAATAAACCTCAAGGAATTTTGACCTCAAAACAAAATCACCCTGTTTTGCTTTCACATTGCCACTAAAAATCGCGGTTTTCTTAACATCATTCACCCTCAATTGGTCAGCTTCAATATCAATCGGTTGGTTCGAGTCCCTTGAAAAACCACCAAATTTATCCACCAAAGATTGAGCAAATGCAGGAGACGCAGAAAAACAGAATAAAGACAGTGTCAGAACGAAAGCAAAACGATAACTCATCAACAGTCGTGCAAAATAAGCAGGCTCCGGTGTGTGTTTATATGCTTCATTCGATCTATATGAAGTGACTGTTTGAGCTCTATTGAAAAATCTCAACATTTCATCATCCTTAATTCCAAGTCTTTAATGCTTGAAAAGCTTCTATTTTTTAGCAGCGAAAACAAAAAAAAATCAATTATCCAAACGCTTCGGTGTTTTTATCAGTCTCACTTTAACACGGTCTTGAAACGTAATAATTTTTGTCAAACCATCTATATGAACTTTATCAGCCCTAATCGTGCTAGAGTCCATTTGCACATAAACAGGTTTGTCAGAAGTTATCTTTTGTTGTTTGAAAGTGATTTTTGCAGTGTCAAGCCGTGCGATCATACCATTAGGTGCTTTGACTTCTAAATCCCCTGAAAGCTGTAAAATCTCTTGCTTTGTGTCAAATACACCTGTTTGCGCTTTCAGAAACACTGTACCGTTTTTCGGGTGGTCAAGTTTGCCATCAATCGTATCGAGCCGAATAACATAAGGAGAATTAGCCTTTTGCGTAGCTGTAGCAGCGGTTACTAAATAAGACCCTGCTTTTTTATCATGCCCTTCAAGACGAGGATTGGTCATTTTTAATTCGTTCTTATTGACGTCGATTTTCTCAACGCTGACTTTATGGTCTTTAAATTGCAGTGAAAATTTTCCAGTGACGAAATAAGCAAAGCAGCAGAAAACCGCTAAAACAGGAAGTAAGCGCCTTAAAATAAAAACGGCACGGCTATGGCGCTGGGCTCTATCAAAGGCAAGTTGTCTTTTCTTAGAAAGCTCTGCAACTTGCTCTTCTTTATGGGAAGCACTTGCATTGCGTTGAGCTGAAAGAGGTGGGTACATTTCCCCTGAAACACCTTGAGATGTCATAGTTTGAGATGTCATGATGTTATCCAGCTCATTCGCCTAATAGACCTTGAAATTTTAAAAAAACAGAGAAATTTCACCAATGAATTTCTATTTTAGAATGCATTTAGCACACTATTTAAAGTACTTAAGGATATGACGATTAAGAATCATACCACAAAATAGCCCTTATCGTTAGTTTACCAAAGTCGTTGGTTTATCAAAATTACAAACTTGCAAAACAATATGATCACATTTGGACCTTACGCAAATGGACCTTCTGCAAAGCCCCTCATCAAATGGACCCTAGTCAAAAGATACTTAAATTGATAATCAAGCAATTGTGAGCTTGAACAAAAAAGCTCACTTTAAGAATGCGCAAAAATATCACTCTCAGACCAACCAGCTAAATCAAGTTCGGCCCGAGTTGGTAAAAACTCAAACGCTTTTTGGGCTATTTCATAACGGTTTTCACGTTTCAAACGACCAATCAAAACATCCATGAGTTGATGCAGATACAAAACATCAGAAGCAGCATAGGCCATCTGCGCTTCTGTTAATGTCTCAGCACCCCAATCAGAACTTTGTTGTTGCTTTGAAAGATCAACAGAAATCAGTTCTCTGGTCAAATCTTTCAAGCCATGTCTGTCGGTGTAAGTTCGGGTTAGTTTGGATGCAATCTTCGTGCAAAATACGGGAGCAGCCCAGACCCCTAAATATTGATAAAGAGCTGCCAGGTCAAAACGAGCAAAGTGATAAATTTTCACCAATTTCGGGTCAGCTAAAATTGTTTTGAGATTGGGTGCCGAGTAATCTTTTCCATCAAATTGCACAAGATGAGCTGTCCCATCCCCGGAAGAAAGTTGCACAACACAAAGCCTGTCACGTAAAGGGTTCAACCCAAGTGTTTCACTATCTATGGCAAGTGAGCCCTCAAACTGCACGTCATCAGGTAAGTCGTTTTTGTGCAAATGAATAGTCATAAATCATCCTGTTTTCTGGTTTTTAACTCCATATAATGAAACTCCTAGCACAAATCGAGTTTCTTGCCAGTATTCAAAGCCATTATTTTATGAATAAACCCCTATTTGCGACACTAGAAACGCTTCACAAATCACTTTTCACACTTTATTTTGACTAAGATTCATATAAGGAGCGGGTGCATGAATACGAAGGGTATAGTCACAATCTTTGGAGGCTCAGGTTTTGTCGGGCGGCATTTAATTGGCCAACTGGCTAAAGCTGGCTATCGTATTCGAGTGGCTGTCAGGAACCCTCAATTAGCAGGCTTCTTACAGCCCCTTGGTGGCGTGAGCCAAATCGAATTCGTGAAAGCAAACATCCGCGATGAAAAGACAATTATAGAAGCGGTCGAAGGCGCTGATTATGTAGTCAATCTCGTTGGAATTTTAGCGCAATCAGGACGGCAAAATTTTAATTCAATTCACGTCCAAGGCGCACGTTTGATTGCTATTGCAGCAAGAGAAGCTGGTGTAAAACAACTTGTGCAAATGTCAGCATTAGGGGCAGATGAAAAAAGCTCGTCGAAATATGCAAGAACCAAAGCCCACGGCGAAGATGCCGTATTAAATATGGAGCCCAATGCCATCATTCTTCGCCCGTCAGTTATTTTCGGGCCTGAAGATGGCTTCTTTAATCTCTTTGCTGGTATGATGTCCTCTTTACCAATTGTCCCAGTCTTTGGCAGCAAAACAAAATTCCAGCCAATCTTTGTTGGCGATGTCGCCAGCGCCATCAAGGCATCACTAGAAGGCAAAGCGAAACAAGGTACGATCTATGAATTAGGTGGCCCTCAAATCATTTCAATGAAAGAAGTTCACCAAAAAATTAAATCAATCACCGGTTTAAAAACCTGGCTTCTTCCACTCCCTCTCTGGGTCGCTAAAATTATTGCACTGATGACTTGGTTTCTACCAAACCCTCCCATCACCGGTGATCAAATCAAACTTTTGAAAAAAGATAATGTTGTAAGTAACATAGCCATGGAAGAGCGCCGCACTTTCGCAGATTTAGTTGAAACACCCCCTCATTCAATCGATGCATGCGTCCCAACATATCTTGATAGATTTGAAACTGCTAATCATGGAAAATTTGCATAAAGTCATTAGTTTGAAATTTAATTTGAAAGAAAGTTTAGACTAAAGACTTGAAATAGACCTCAAAACAAAGCATTCTAGGTAAATCCGAGGGGTGTTCTTTTTAAGAGCTGAGAGAGTGATGAAACTCAACCCTTTTAACCTGATCCGGTTCATACCGGCGTAGGGACGGAGTGATGAGATTTAATCTGTTATAGCAAAGCCCAATCATCTTGCAAAAAAGCGGATTTAAAACCATTTTTATATAATCTCAAACCTCTCTCCTTCAAATAATTGAAACTGCTGCTTAGAAGAGTGGTCAATGAATAACCTTTAATAAAGCGCGAAAGTTTTATTCGCGAATAAAGCATAATTTAAGGGGTTAATCTAAAGAGCAAACGTCAATTCACTCTTCTTTTTAAAATTTGAAAGCTATAACCTCATGAACATTCAGTCAGAAGATTTAAAGCGACCAGAAGTAACAACAGGCCCTTTGCCTGCCTCTAAAAAGATTTATGTCTCTCCAAAAGAAGCACCAGAACTTGAAGTTCCAGTGAGAGAAATCCAGCTTAGTGAAGGAGCGGGCGAGCCAAATGTTCGCGTTTATGACGCGTCCGGTCCTTATAGCGATGAAAATGTTGCAATCAATGTTGAAACAGGCCTGGCTCGCACAAGAGAAAGCTGGATTATGGAGCGCGGCGGTGTTGAGCGCACAGTTGGCCGCGAAATCAAACCAGAAGATAACGGCAATGTTGAAGGTGCGCACCTCACGCGCATGTTCCCAGTTGAGTACAGCCCATTTAATGGTTTAGATGGTGAGAAAATCACCCAGCTAGAATTCGCCAAGGCTGGCATCATCACAAAAGAAATGATTTATGTGGCCGCAAGAGAAAATCTGGGCCGTGAACAAGCTCTTGAAAATGCAAGACAAAAACTCGACGAAGGTGAGAGCTTTGGCGCTGAATTGCCAGAGCACATCACACCAGAGTTTGTGCGCAGCGAAATCGCCAGAGGCCGCGCGATCATCCCGTGTAACATCAATCACGCAGAATTAGAGCCAATGATCATTGGCCGCAACTTCCTCACCAAAATCAACGCCAATATCGGTAATAGCGCTGTGACCTCTTCCATTGAAGAAGAGATTGAAAAAATGGTCTGGTCAATTCGCTGGGGTGCAGACACTGTGATGGACCTTTCAACCGGCCGCAACATTCACAATACCCGCGAGTGGATCTTGCGTAACTCACCCGTGCCAATCGGCACTGTGCCAATTTACCAAGCGCTCGAGAAAGTCAATGGCGACCCAGTGAAACTTGATTGGGAAGTTTACAAAGACACCCTCATCGAGCAATGCGAGCAGGGCGTTGACTATTTCACCATCCACGCAGGCGTGCGCTTGGGCTATATCCACCTAACCGCAGACCGTGTCACAGGCATTGTTTCTCGCGGTGGCTCAATCATGGCAAAATGGTGCTTGGCGCATCATAAAGAAAGCTTCCTTTATGAGCGCTTTGATGAGATCTGTTATCTGATGCGCAAATATGATGTGAGCTTCTCATTAGGTGATGGCTTGCGCCCAGGCTCAATTGCAGACGCGAATGACAAAGCCCAGTTCTCTGAGCTAGAGACCTTAGGCGAGCTGACAAAAGTCGCGTGGGACAAAGGCTGTCAGGTCATGATCGAAGGCCCTGGCCACGTGCCAATGCAAAAGATCAAAATCAATGTGGACAAACAATTGAAAGAATGCGGCGAAGCCCCGTTCTACACATTAGGCCCATTAACAACAGACATTGCCCCTGGTTATGACCACATCACATCAGGCATTGGCGCCGCGATGATTGGCTGGTTCGGCACCTCAATGCTCTGCTATGTAACACCCAAAGAGCACTTAGGGTTACCAAACAGAGACGACGTAAAAGTCGGCGTGATCACTTACAAAATCTCAGCCCACGCGTCTGACTTGGCGAAAGGTCACCCAGCTGCTCAAATCAGAGATGATGCTCTCTCTCGTGCACGCTTCGATTTCAGATGGGAAGATCAGTTCAACCTCTCGCTCGATCCGGAAACGGCAAGAAGTTATCATGACGAAACCTTGCCGAAAGACGCTCATAAAGTGGCTCACTTCTGTTCAATGTGCGGACCAAAATTCTGCTCAATGAAAATCACCCAAGACGTGCGTGACTATGCCGCCAAACTAAACGACAAAAACCAAGGCATGGCCGAAATGAGCGTGAAATTCAAAGAACTAGGCGCAGAAGTTTACCTGGACGCTGAAAAAGTAAAAGAAAGCAATAAAGAGCTTTAAAAGCTTGAAAAAGAAACTAAAAAAGCCCAGCCAAGCGCTGGGCTTTTTTGTATCAGGAAATTGATATAATCTTGAAATTTTCCGTAATTACTCACTGGGCAATATGAAATGAAGAAATTTATTAATCATGCTAATGATTCGAAGCAGAATAAAATCAACTAATGCATTGTCTTTATCATTGCCTTCATGGCTTTAAATCCCTCTTCTGAAGGACCAGCCGAAAAAATGGTAATTTTTTTACGAGTTAAATGTCTCCATTCTGCTGAAAACACCTCATTACCACCATCATGCCAGTATATTTTTCCAAATTCAGGTGATTGCTCCACAACCAGACCATAACCATAGTAACTTCTAGCATTCCCTTCATCAGCATGTGGTGTAAGAGCAAGGGTGACAAGCTGGGGACTAACAATTTTACCTTGTAAAAAAGCATGCCAGAAACGTAAGAACCCTTCAGCGGTTGAAACAGCACCACCATTTCCAATGAGATTCCACCAGGGCTTTTTCCCTCCCCAACTTGCAGAGTGAATAGGGGAATTTTGAAACAAAGTTCGCCAAGTTCTAAAACTGCGCATTGATTGATTAGAGGTATAAACAGTCTGATAACCAATCTCAGGCAAGTTGCGCGGTTTTAGGATATTCTCAAGCAGATATAGCTCATAATCTTTGTTTGATCTTAATTCAATAATCGCTGCAAGTAATGAATAGCCAGCATTTGAATAAAGGTATTTTTTACCTGGTTTATGAATGAGAGGCGTTGATAGAACCCGTTTGAGAAAACTGTTTCTATCTAGTTTTTCTTCATCAGATCCTGTGGACCCAACCAATCCGCTCGTATGGGTAAGGAGCTGATGAACTGTAATGAGAGCCTTGTCTTGTGGTACGTTCGGAATGATCTGACGAAGTGGTTCGTGCAAATTAAGACGCCCCTCATCTACTAGATGAAGAATGGCAACTGCTGTCACAAATTTGGTGATAGAGCCTAAATCTACGAATGTCTCACCAGAAACGATTTGTGATTGCGTTGTATCTTTAACATTAATACATATTTTTTGCTCACAAATACTCTGCACAGCAACGATAGATGAAGTGCTGGTTTTGCCAAAATAACCGAATAGGCTTTTGTCCACGAATAGAACAGCACCTACTGAAAATGTGATTGCTAAAATCAAAAACGTCTTGAGTAGATGGTTCTTAATCATTTAAGGGTGTCGAGGGCTAATTTGGTTTGATTTCACTTAGTACGATGAGCACGTTTTATGATGTGCTACGAAAAATGACCTAACAACAGATTAAGTCCGTTTTTGGGTCAAAGAACGATCATCGCACCGAAACACCTATCAGCTGCAGAAGGTAAACCAATCCCCCGTTTTACCCCACAACCTCAGGGTTAAGACTATAAGTCCCAATATGGCTCTCTTTAGCCAGAACATGCCCTTCCATCGCTTCTAACGCTTCCGCACCAGTAAAGCTCCCCTCAAGACCAAGACTTGCGACATCAAGCGCATAAACTGTGAAATGATAATGATGCATGATGCTATCGTTCCACGGCGGGCATGGGCCATCATAGCCACCATAATCACCGCCCATGTCAGCATCCCCAGCAAACCAGTCTGTGTAAGAATTGATGCCAGTGCGGCCATAGCTTTTTTGCTCAGGTGTTTTGCCCTTTGCCGTCACGCCATCAGCGTCTTGGGCCTCGGCAATCTCTGTTATGTCAGCTGGAATGTCAACAAGAACCCAATGATAAAAATCAACACGGGCCAGGTCAGAAGGCACAACCTTGCCTTCCTGGTTAACATCCTCACCAGAAGAGGGGACATCAGGATCATGACAGATAATGGCAAATGATTTGGTGCCACTTGGTGCATTGCCCCACTTGATGAGAGGATTAATATTTTCACTTAATGCGACATGGGTTTCAGCATCCTTTTTACCAAACGCAAATTTAGCGGGAATAGAAGCACCATTTTCCCAAGCAGGGATTTCAACAAAAAATGAACTCATTTATTTTCTCCTGATAGTCGCTTATCGCATATAGACTGTTGTTATTACTATAGAAACAATTGAATTAATAGAGTACATAAATCCAGCAGAGATTGCCGAAAATATCATCTCACTTCAGCATTATAGATTTTTTATGAGGTGTAAACTGAAAATAACAGTTTTCGATATATGGTTGGAAAGCTCATCCAACACGATCTAATCATACGAAGAATTCAGGCGACAACGTCGCCCGCGCATTTGCCTATTCGCGGTTGCTTCTTGGGCATTTTAGTACATGAAAAACTAAAACTCAAAAAGTGTGTTACGAAGGAGGAGTGACGCCTTTACGGTTACTTAGTGGGTAACTGAAGTACAAAAATGGCGTCAGGACATGGCGTAGCTACAGCGAAGCCCGGCACGGTGCGCCGCCCCATCGGAGTGCCTGCAGCGCAGCTGCAGAATAGCGCGTGAGATATGTTAATGCACCGTGCAAACCATGCACGGGTCAAATGAGCGAACAATATGCTGCACCATCGCAGGTTGCTCTTTTTCATCAGCTCGAAGGTGCGCACCAATAAGAGCCATCTCCAGCGGTCCCTTGACACCATCTTTATCACGCGGGGAAAAGTTCCAGGTTGTCGGCGCGATGATTTGATAATTAAGAATGCGCCCCTTCTTTACCTTGATCCAGTGTCCAAGTGAACCGCGCGCGGCTTCCATCAACCCATAGCCTTCAGCTGTGTCGTCCATGCTGGCATGGTTGCAAATCGGCTGCCCTGGTTGCAATTGCCGCGCCCAACCTTCCATAGCGATTACCACTTCGGCAATCTCCATCAAGCGCGCGACGATTCGCGCTTCAACATTGCCTTTGTTGTCAGTTGCTAGTTCTTGAAAAAGCGAATGTCCATCAACCACATGCCGCGCAAGGGCACCAACCTCTGCTGGTTTTTTATTTAAGCGTGGTGCCTTGCACCAACTATAACCGTCTGCTTGTTCAGCATCAGGAATGGTGGCGCCCTCAAAAGGGTGCAGCGCATCAGATTGCTCCGCCATCCAGCTATGGCTCACATCTTCCGCAATCCCCTGCTGGGAAAGCATGGCATAGTTTCCTGCCTCAACGGTTCCTTGTTTGTAAAGCGTGCCGTCTTCCTCGTCATAAACACCATAGCTCAAAAATAGGTCAGGCCCTTGGCCCTTATTGTTAAGCTCCAGTTGCGATGACGCTTTTAAAAATAACCCAAAGTCACTTTGAGCCGGTTTATCTTGAGTAAATAAATCAACAAGCTCAGATTTAGTTTTAACCGAAGTAAAGTCTTCTAGTGAACAGCCATAAAGAGTTGTTTCTAAAAATTGACGAAATCCTGCAAGAATAGCGATGGAGCGAATTTGATCTTGCTGCCCAATAGTGCGTGTCGTACCGCCTGGTTGCAGCGCCAAACTATGTGGCCACTTGCCAGCTAAGATCCCAAGCAGGTGCATAAACTCAGCACGCGCCTTGAGCATCTCTTTAGCTGAGCTTCCCTGCACAGATTGAAAACGGGGTTTCACATCTTTGTACCAAGCTTCTGTTGCGTATGTTTCACGGCAAAAATCCGGCATAAAAAACAAATAAAAATGCGTAAGGTGATCGGCGATATTCTCTGCCGCTAAAACGAGGTTATGAGAGAGCCGCCCATTTAAAGGCATGGTCAAGCCCTTGGCCATTTGCAAAGCTTTGGCTGCCGCAACAGATTGCGCAACAGAACAAATGCCACAAATGCGCGGTGTGTAAACAAGGGCATCTTCAGGTGCTTTGCCAACCAGAATACGCTCAAACCCGCGATATAAAGGAGAGACAACCCAAGCGTCTGTTACCGTGTTACCATCAAATTCAAGCTGAACCTCAAGGTCACCTTCAACACGATTAAATGGGCCAATAATTTTCCGGCTCATTTCTTTTTCCCTTCCCCAGCACCACGGGCAGCTGGTGGCACTTTAATATGATCCGCGGTTGCGTTTTCTCGCAATCTGTCTGGGGTCGCAGCTTTCGAGAGGGAAGCCAGCGCGACAAACCAAGCCTTTGGCATGTCGGTAGGTAAACCAATGGGAATACCGGCAATTTTAGGGGTCTCCATAAAAGGATGCCCCGGCTCTTCAAATTTTGGCGCCGTACAATTTATGCACGCATAGCCGCCGCGTAAACAAGAGCCATTGCCGTTCCAAAGGCGCGTGTTACAATCAGCCCGCGCTTGCGTGCCAAGGCAGCCCATATGTTCCATCATGCAACCAAGGTCAGAAGGTTGCTCCGCACTGGCTTTAAATTCATAAAATTCATTGCGTGGGCATCCATGATGAACCAGATGGTCTGTGTAAGAGCGCGGGCGCTCAAGGTCATCCATTTGCTCTTCTGTAAATGAGCCAAAAGCAAGGGACATCAAAGTCTCAAGCACCCAGTTTGGATGTGTCGGACAGCCCGCAATGTTAACTACCGGCAAGCCAGAAGCTGAGCGAAATTCAGAGCCAAGTAAACCTCCTGGCTCTTTACCATCATAAGCAAGGCCAATAGCCTCCACTTCATTATCAGCTGCAGCTGTAATGCCACCAAAAGCAGCGCAACTTCCAACAGCCACTACATGATTTGCATGAGCTGAGAGGTCTTTTATCCAATCGATCATCGGGCGGCCAGTGCCAGCCAGCATATGGAACTTTCCTGTACCATTCGGCCCGCACATCGCAGATCCTTCAAGGCATAAAATATCAAGTCGTTGCTCACCAGATAAAATCCGGTTGAGAATATCAATAAATTCAATTCCGGTTTCTAAGCTTAAAGAAGGGTGCCACAAAACCTCAATGCCAGCCGCTTCTAAACCGGTAATCAAGTCAGGCCCCTCTGCACAAAGCAGCGAAAGTGAGCAGCCACCACAGCCGCCAGATTGTAACCAGAGAAGCGTTTGCTTTTCCGGTTTTGAGGAGAGTTTACCGATCTCACTTTTACTCACTTGTTTATTCATTGATGCACTCAGTTTTCGGTAAAGATAAAACAAACTCAGCTCCGCCATCTTCATGGTTACTAGCTGTTAGTTTGCCCCCGAGTTCTTCAGCAAGGCCATAGCTAATATAAAGCCCAAGTCCAGTTCCTTGCCCAAGTGGTTTCGTGGTGAAAAAAGGTTCAAAAATTTGGTCAATGGCCGTGCCTTGAATGCCAGGTCCATTATCAATAACATGAACAGAAATCTCATGCTCAGTTTCTTCAGATCGAATGGTAATTTGAGCTTGCTCCTGGCCTTCAACCACATCCAAAGCGTTTTGCAGCAAGTTGACCATAATCTGATGCACAGGCCCGCGCCGAGAGATGATTTCTAAGCGCTCAGGCATATCATAAATTAATTGATGCTTTCCTGAAACGGATTTAGAGACCCAGTGCCCGGCAGTTTTGATCACGCGAACAATATTAAATGCTTCTTGTGTTTCCTTTTGCACTGACGAAAAGCGACGTAGTTCTTGCACAATTTCACTCACCCGCTCAGCTCCTTCGAGGGTACCATCAACAAGCGGGTTAATGTCAGTGACGATGCGGTCGATTTTTAAATCTTGTCTCATTTGCACAAGCTGAACAGTGTCGGTCCCACTATCAATCGCTTTGAGATATTTAGTAATCCGCTCACCATAACGACGAAGCGCATGCATATTGCCAAACACAAAACTAATCGGATTATTAAGCTCATGTGCCACACCAGCAACCAGGCGTCCAAGGGCTGTCATTTTTTCAGCAAACACCAATTGCTGTTGTGTGTTGCGTAATTTTTGATGCGCCTGATCAAGGTCCTTATAGGCTCGTCTGAGTTCTCCTAAGTGTCGGCCAATCAGCACAATGCCAACAAAGCGTCCCTCGTGATCATAGCGGGCAGAACAATTCATAGAAAAAAGACTTTCTTTTCCATCACCATCAATAAGAAACAGTTCCTTATCTTCAATGAGCTCTTGATCACGGATTTGCTGTGTGAGGTTAGAAACGTACTTGGAAGAGCAAGGTGCAAAAATATCGGTTAAACTTTTGCCAAAAAGCTCAGTAGCATTGCAACCAGAGAGTTTTTGATAAGCCGCATTGGCCTGCTGAATTTTACCTCTGGTGTCAGAAACAATGAGAACGTCAGTCATGGAAGAAAGAACACTGCCAATAAAAGCTTGCGCTTCTTCTAATTCGGCATTTTTTTGCTCTAACTCTAATTGATGGCGAACATGGTCAGCATAAACTTCATCCATTTTCTGGATGACATCAATCCACGCTTCCTCATTGTTCCCAGATAAGGCAATATGGTCCCCAACCCCCGCAATATTGATTAAGCCATCACCTTTAGCATGATCATTTTGGTCAGTTGAGCTCATTGCTTTATCTATCCATCCTGTTTCGCTGTCCTTTCAGAATGCGTAAAACTTTCGATCTTATCAAGACTATATCTTTCTAATTTTGACCGAAGCCCAACACGAGAAAGGCCTAATTCCCGTGCAGCCTGGCTTTTATTCCACTTATGACGAATAAGCGTTTCTTTAATAATACGGGCTTCAAGCGCTTCAATACGGTCTTTTAAGGTGCCATCAAGGCTTGCAAAAGCTTCTAAAACCCCATCATCATCAGGTGGTGCCGCTCTTAAAATGCGCGGGCTTAATAAATCCGCCGTTAACTCCTGTTTTTCTGGTGCCATAACCACCATATGCTGAATTTCGTTCATCAACTCACGGACATTACCCGGCCAATGATACTTAGTGAGGCAATCAATCGTCTCTGCAGTAAATTCTCCAACGTTTTTTTGCAAATTTGCGCGAGCTCGGTTGAACAGGCTTTTTGCTATAGGCAACACATCTTCACTACGATCACGAAGAGGAGGGAGAAGAATGGTCACACCAGCTAGGCGATAATATAAATCCTGCCGGAAATTCCCGAGACGAACTTCATTTTCAAGGTCTTTGTTGGTTGCTGCAATCACGCGGATATCAACTTTGCGCGTTTTACTTGAGCCAACCGGGCGAATTTCTCCCTCTTGCAAAACCCGAAGAAGCTTGACCTGAAAAGCAGGGGAAACCTCACCAATTTCATCAAGGAAGACGGTACCGCCATTCGCCCGCTCAAACAGCCCAACATGATCTTCAACCGCGCCTGTAAACGCCCCTTTTTTGTGGCCAAACAATTCGCTTTCTAAAAGCTCATCAGGAAGAGCGCCGCAATTTTCAACCACAAAAGGTTTGTTCCAACGAAGGCTGTTATAATGAAGAGACCGAGCTGCTAATTCTTTGCCCGTACCCGATTCTCCTGTGATGAGAACAAAAACATCATAAGGAGCTAATTGAGCAAGCTTTGAGCAAATCTCATTCATCGGGCTATTCTCAGAGCGAATAATCCCATCATCATAAGAGTAGCTTTCTTTAAGCTCTTTGCGTCTTGTGTGCATCACACTTTCAGCACGCTCAGAAGACATCTTAAGCTCAATGGCCAATAGCTCATTATTACGCTGCAAGTCATAAAGTCCAGCCGCATTCTTTAGTGTAAGTAAAAGAGATTCAGGTTGCCATGGCTTAGTGACATATTGATAAATTCCAGCTTCATTCACACCGCGAATAATATCCTCAGCCTCAGTGTAACCAGAAATGATAATACGAACGAGATCTGGCCATTTGGTACGCGCAATTTTCAAAAATTCCACACCAGTCATATCCGGCATGCACTGGTCACAAAGAATAATCTGCACATACTCTGTCTCTAAAACCTTCTCGGCCTCAGCAATAGATGTTGCAGTCTTAACATCAAAATCTTCTTCAAGTATGCGCTCCAGCGCTTCAACACTGCGCGCTTCATCATCAATGACAAGAATGGAAGGTTGATCTACATCCATTTTTCTTCTCCTAAAGCAGTGTTGTTATCAAAATGCATCATTCGCCAACGGCACTCACGTCTAACTTGGTGTGAGAGGGAGAATTTTCTGTTTTAAAACTATGGCCGGTGGTCGCCAAGGCTAATGTCGCTTCAAGCCAATTAATCCAATCAGAATAGCCTTCACCCGTAGTCGAGGATATTTGCAAGACTTTAATGCCTGGGTTAACCCGGCGGGCATTTTCTATGGTTTGCTCAACGTCAAATTCGATATGCGGCAACAGGTCAACTTTGTTTAAAAGCATTAAATCAGCAGCATGGAACATATCCGGATATTTCAAAGGTTTATCTTCACCCTCTGTTACAGAGAGTATAACAACTTTATGCGCTTCTCCAAGGTCAAAGCTAGCCGGGCAAACAAGATTGCCAACATTCTCAATAAAAACAAAACTGCCTTCCTCTGGATTAAGACTACCAAGCGCATGCCCAACCATATGCCCATCAAGATGGCACCCTTTGCCCGTGTTAACCTGAATGGCCTTCACGCCCGTCTCACGAATGCGTTCTGCATCATTTGCCGTTTGTTGATCACCTTCAATAACAGAGCAAGCATGTTTGTCCTTGAGCTCATTGATCGTCCGGCAAAGAGTTGTTGTTTTCCCAGAGCCTGGGCTTGAGACTAAATTTAAAGCAAGGATGCCACGCTCATTAAAAAAGGCACGGTTAGCTGAGGCATATTCATCATTTTTAGATAAGATGTTTTGCTCAATTTGCACCATGCGCGCTTGGCTGAGGCCGGGGGCATGAGCGTGTGCGGGGCCTTTTCCATAATCATGAGTATGATCATCATGATGAATATGATCGTGACTGTGGTCATGATCGTGATCGTGTGAGTGATCATGGTCATGAGAGTGAGGATGATCATGTGAATGACCATGATTATGGGAGTGAGAATGCGAATGGTCATGAGGTTGATCAAGCATATGATCTTTACTCTCACCGTCAATTTTAAGATTGCCACTACTGCAACCACATACTGTACACATTAGTCGACCTCCAATTCTTTAATCGATAATTCTTCACCAGCAGTGACTTGAAGTTGAGCTGATCCACAAACAGGGCAATCATCATACCTCTGCTCAATGGTAACAGTTTCAGCGCATTGCATGCACCAAGCTGTTGCTGGCATCTCTATTATAATAAGTTCAGAGCCTTCAGCCAAAGACCCTTTCATAACAACATCAAAACTAAATTTAAGAGCATCAATCTCAACCCCTGAAAGAGGCCCAATCTCAAGAGCAACCTTTTTCACTTTGGTAAAATTTTGCTTAGCGCTTTCATTTTCAAGAATTTGTAAAATTCCTTCACATAAAGACATCTCATGCATGGATCACCTCCAATGAGGTTTTTGTGCAAGGGTCTATCGCAGGAATGAGCAAATCAGCTAAGTCTCTAACCTTTGCTTCATTTTGACCTTGAATTTGAGAAAGAGCCCTCGATAAAACGCCCTCTGGGTGAAAGTTCCATTCTGTCGGAGCAAGAATTTTATAATCTCTAATTTCATCTCCCTCAAGCAAAACGCCATGAACAAGAAGCCCTCTTGCAGCGTCAACCATGCCAACACCAAAGGAAGGTGTTTTTGAGCTGGTGTGTTGTTGTTGCAGGGAGAGAGTTTTAATTTGAGTGTGCGATTGAGAGGCGAGTTTAAGAGCTGCCTGTTTGATGCGAGCAAAAACCAAAGCTATTTCAACCAACCGTGAAACATAACGAGTGAGCAACCCAGAGCCACAATGAGCCATGATCATATTTATCAAAGGGTGTTTTTGACATCGTGAAAGCGATGAGGTTTCACGTGGGGTACCTTGCCATGTTGGTGAAGCAATAAATTCTTCATCAAATCGTTGATTATTTGGAAAAAGCAGCGCGGCATAATCTGTAAGAGAAAGATCAGGTAAAAAAGGAGTGGTTGATTGCCCCTCTTGTGCCCATCCTTTCTTCAAGATTCTATCGCAACAACGCGCTGATAAACATGGGTCTTGTCTCATCCAATGGAAAATAACATCACGCGCCTTTGCTTTCAGCCATAAATCAGGACAACACCCAAAAACATTTTTTTCTAAAATAACCTCTAATTTTTGAATAGAGGCTGTAAGTTGTTCTTGCTCTGGGCTAGCAATTGTTTCAAATGAAAATGGTTTGTTGGAGCCAAAAAGAGCGGTCTCGAATTGGCTAAGTAAACCCATAAATTCAGACGTCTCGCTCTGAAGCTGACTTGCAGTTTCATCACCATCCAGAATTTGAGGCCAATCAAGATAGATCCGTAATAAATGTTCACGAATGAGCTCAACATCACAAAGCATAGCACGAGCGAGATCGGTAGTTTTATCTGAATTGACATTTCGAGCAGCTTGTAGAGCTTGAATAGCGGCAGCGCCTTGGGCTTTACCGCAAACATGATAGAGCAAGGGAATTATTTTTAAAGCGTCTTGAATGGTTTTGCCAATGAGCAATTTCGCAGCGTGAACTGGGCGGTTATTAAGAATAACCACCTCTTTTTTGCCAGACGGCAAAATAGTCAAACGAATATCAATTTGTCCTTCTGGGTTCATCTGTTCTGCTCTGTTTTAGCTGATGCCATAGAACTTACATCAGCTTGTTTTTGTTGCCCGCCTCTTAAAAAATCTCTTCGACTAAGTTCAACTTGCGCGCGTGGAGTTTGATCTGTGTCATATGGAGAAGCGGCTAAATCACTATCGTCTCCGGTTTCTTCTTTTTCTGAAGTTTCAAGCGTCTCTTCAGGGTATTCCCCTTTCCATATCATGTTCATCTCTTTCTCTTGTTCACTGATGGTTTCAGCTTCTTCAGCATCCATCAGAGTTTTTAAAGAAAGAGCAGCCGTTTGCATGGCCGAGTTATGATCGCCAAATTGAAACATTGGAGAAAACAAAGAACACATACGATAAGGGCCAAGTTCGTCATCTTTCCCAGAAATAAATTCAAACTGACCAGCTGGAAAAATATGACTAAATTTAAGACCCGTTCTTTGTTCGTCCCACCCTTCAGTTGCATCAGTTGGCAGCAACATAAAATTCATGCACCAAGGTGTCACCAAAAGGCCAAGCCATTCCGTTTCAAATGGTCCATAAGCGATCGCTTCAACTTTTAATTTATCATTACAAATCGGAACATCCGACATTGATGTTTCTAGAATACGTTGAAAAACACGTTCCAACAGAGCACTATTTTCATCTTTGGTTAAAACAATATGGTGCTCTTCAACTTCAGTTGAATTGAGCTCTGAACTTTGAGCAGCGTTATCAGTTTGATCCGTTTTAAGGTCTTCGCTGTCTTCAAGTTTCATCATATTATCTCCAAGCATGAGGGATAAACTCAGTCTTTCACAACCATAAAGTCTTCTCGTTTACCATCACAGTTAGGACAAGACCAATGATCGGGTAAATCAGCAAAAGAAGTTCCAGGCGGAATTTGCCAATAATCATCACCCTCTTTAGGGTCGTAAATATGCCAACAAATTTTACATTCAAGCTTAGTATTGGCGTCAATTTTTTCATTGTTCCCGCCATAAGAGCCAGCATAGAAATCATTCGTCTCACTCATGATTGATATATACCTCAATGATTTCACCAAGCCGATATGCACTATCATCAACATCTTCTTGCGCAGCACAAGTCACGTTAGGAATGTCTGTAACTTCAATGGTGTTTAAAATAATTGCGTCCTGGCTGTTAAAGAATTGCACCCACCAAATATTTTTAGTCGCTGTTGAAGAAACACGGCAATTGCCATAACCACGAGAAAGTATCGTCGTGTTGCCATAGCCAAGTTGCTTGCCCATGAACTCAATATCTTCATCAGTTTGAGGAAGTAAAGTGAGGTTAATCACATGTGCCAAATCACCTGGTCGATATTCTTTAAGAGCATCTTCAAGCTCCACCACCAGCGGTGTCGCGTTAAGTACACCTTCTGGTAAAACTTCAGGAACCGGCTGTGGTGCAGGAGCTGCTCTATTAAAAGTATAATCTAAAACGGATGTTGGAAAATCAGCAACTTCAACAATATCTTTAATAACTGTGCCTTCGTCATTACCTGTGCGCACGCGCCAAACACCTGCAAGAACTGATTCTTGCGCTTGAATGGAACCACCATTACCAAGAGCAGAAACTTCACCTTCCCCAAGCACTTGGTTGACTAGTGCTTGGTTCTCATCATCCAAGCCGCCAATATCAATGATTATTGTCTTATCACCGACTTTATAAGTATCGAGCGCAGCTTTGATTTCAATCAAGACCCGTTTAGCTTCATCAAGCCCAACCAAATTTTCAGGCTCTGGAATGTCGGGCATGGCATAGGTTGTCATCTCAGAAGGCATTTCCATATATTCAAGCTGCCCACCATCTTCTTCCATGGGTTGACTGCCAGGACCAATGCCACCTATGGGCAGGTTGCTCGGAGGGAAAGAACTACTCATCAAAAATCTCCATTCATTAAAAAAGCAAATGTCCGTTATTTTTTAAAATCCTCTAGATTTAACTTTGGGTTCAAAAAGTCAAAGTTAATGGGGAAGGGAGGAATTTTGTTAATGCACAGCCTCTTTAGCCTCATCAGGGCCGCAGCCGTGAGGTAATTTAAATGAGGGAGGCTCAGTTGGGGTTTTGTCTAAAATTTCTTCGACCATGCTCACATAGTCGGTCCAGTCTTGCATGCGGGTGATTGTGCCGAGATATTGCCCATCTTTTAAAAAGACAAGAGCAGGAAATGCATTAAACCGATATTTCACTTGTAAGGGGCGCTCAGCTTCACGCGCAACAACAGCTGGTTTGAATTTGTCTCTAAAGTGCTTTTCAAGCATCGGAACAACGACAGCAACATCAGGCGTTTCATCCAAGTGTTCACCATCCCCCCCAAAGAACAACATCGAATAGTCTTGCGCACTCGTCCATTCATCGTGATTTTCTTCAGTAATAACCGGATAGTTGTGCTCATCAATAAGCATTTTAACCAAAGGTATAAACATATAAGTCTCCACTCTTTATTTATCTTTGCTAGCAGCTGGGGGCTTTAAATGATCAGGTAATTCAGGTTCTCGATTAACGAGGTCAGCAAAAAGGTGATCAAAATCAGCGGCTGTTCCACCATGCAGGGCCTGGCTAACAGCGACGAGTGCATTGGTGATTTCTTGTGCCTTTGCTTCTGTAAGCACTTCACGAGCACTATCTAAAAAGGTTAAAACCCAGGAGCCAACAGCCTGCTCTCCAACCAATTTCATATCTATGTTGACAGGTGGTGCCGTCATATCATCACCGCGCTGACAAAGAGCATAGCCAGGGCTGGTGCTGATAATTTTCATAGGGATCCCCATGCACATTAGCTTGCATCCCCATTAGGAAGTTTAGCCTGTGGCATTTTATGAGGGTCAAATTCGGCAATACCGTCATCTGTAAAAGTCGGGCCATTCCAGGCGTCAGAAATAATCAAACGATCATCCCCAATGCGGCAAGCATCCCCTTCACTAGGGCGTTCTTTTTCGTAAGCCTCCAGGGTGACAACTTCACACCCAACCATGCCATCGTCTGGCAAAGGCTCAGCGCGCTTTTTCACATCAATGCCAAGGCTTTTGAGGTACTTAATGGCATGTTGAATGGCTGGTTCAATTTGCTCTTTAACCTTAGGGCGAAGGCTCCCGCCATAATCTTCTAATTCTACAGGTTGAACGCCAATTAAGAGCATTGATTTCGGGTAATTACCCAGCATTTCAGAGGTGGCTAAAACTTCCTGGAAGCCAGTTTGATGCAAGCTCATTTTTTTAGCACCAAGGAATTTAGGCACTTCGTCATCTTTTACGAGCTTCATAGTCCCAGGCTCTAACCCATAATCGACAGCGTCAAAAACAACTAGGAAATCAGTTTCTCGAATATGCTGAACAAGATATAAACCTTGT
>JAEPQF010000004.1:42271-56316 GCA_017640685.1 Hyphomicrobiales bacterium | reverse complement strand
ACTGTGTACCCTCAACCAGCTAAAGGTGCAAGCCCAGATTTAAGAAAAATGACAATTTTTTTTACAAGCTGAAAAATAGCCCAAATTAAAGCCTCTTTTTCTGCATTTTTGCCTCATTTCTTCAACCAACTGTGACTTTTCTAAAAATCAAACACAGCATATGATCATTAGCTAGAAGATTTACATTTAAAAATCAGTTATAAGTGAAGCATAGTTTATTAAACAAACAGATTAAGTTCTAGGGAGCTCAAGGAAAATGCCGGTTAATTTCCTGAAACTAAAAACTACAAAGAAGACAAATCCGCTCTCTGGCTCCCTCAGCATGTGCCTTTCTGCATTATTAGCTCTCTCATTCATTGGCCTGAACGTTACGCAAACAAAGGCAAAAAGATATAAACGCAGCTATGAAAACACAATTCGCATTGAAAGCCGCTTTAGCCCGAATAAATATATCATCGCCCCAGTTCGTAAAAACCGCTATGGAGATACAGAAGTCCGTCTCCCTAATGGCCATTGGATCAATTGCGCAAAAAACTGCCGCTGGACAGTGCAAAAAGAATATCTCGATTTTTGGGAATATCAACAACGCCCATTCGGCCCTGGTCATGTCCGTTTTGAGAGATATTTCGACTAAAACCTCTCCAATCAAGATACAGCCGCTAAATTATTCATTACAATTTTAATTAAATTGTAGCGCTAATAGAAAAGCTCCATTAGCAAAACTGAGTTAAACTCAAGACAAACCACCAAGCAAAGAACTCATAAATTCAGATTTTTCTGAGTTCAAATATCAAGGAGGTTTGTCATGAATAATTCTTTGCATTCCCCAAATTGGTTTTCAACTCTGCTCAGTTTACTAATAGTAGGTTTATCTATCTATTCTTTTTGGATAATAAATCAGCCCATAATTTTATGATGGCACACAACTTTACAAACTTTGCAAAAGTTGCAACCAAGCTGAAATCGTAAGAACTGAAAGCACAGTACTTAACAGCAAAACTGAAGCTGCCAGCCCCATAGCGCGGTTATAAAGGCTCGCAAAAATATAGATATTAAACCCGGCTGGCATCGCAGCAACCGTAACTGCGGCTTGCACATAAAGTTTTGGCAAATCAAACAAAACGTGCGTTATGAAAAAAACAAGCGCCGGGTAAAAAATCAAAGCGATCCCAGATATAATCAGGCTTTCAAAAATCTCAGCTTTCAAAGTGTAACGCGTAAGCGCAACACCCACCCCAAAAATCGCAATTGGCAGCGCTCCTTCCGCAATCATATCAATCGCCACCATCAAGGGTTTGGGGATAAAAAGCCCAACTTGATTGCTAAAAATACCAAGCAACAAACCAATCATCAGCGGGTTAGAAAAAATTGAGGTAAGCGTTTTGCGAACAGTTTCACCCAATGGCGCGCCATCTCTTCGCGCCAACTCCATTGAAATCATTCCAATGGAATAAACAATCGGCGTATGAATGGAGATAATTCCATAAGCTAAGTTCAAAGCCTCAGCACCAAAGGCGCGCTCTGTTATGGGGAGACCAAGCAAAACCCCATTGGTAAAGAATGCACAAAACCCAACAGCCACAGCTTCACCAGGCCGACGTTTCCAAAGAAGGCGACCTAATAACCCCGCGACTATAAAACTCGCAATAGCCCCACTATAAAAGCCAAACAACATCGGCCCATTCAGCGCCGTGCTAAAATCAAGATGATACATCGCCTGAAACAACAGAACAGGCAATGTGAATTTAATACTCAGCGCGTTAATAACATCAGACGTTTCCGGCCCTAAATAGCGAAGAGTACAAGCAATATAGCCCGCTAAGATAATAATAAAGACAGGAGCAATGATGAGCAGAATTTCAAACACAAGAACTCCAAAGAGCAAAGAGAAGTGTAAAGAATAAGTCTGTAAAACTTATTTAGACGCCCCTGCAAACCAATTGTCAAATAAGAAAGCCCTTCCTCTTTTAAAAGAAGAAGGGCTTAATTTAAATTCACTCATCTTGATCGCAAAACCGATCAGATTTTACTTTTACCTATTCATCCTTTGGCAAATTCAATCTGATGTGCAACTCACGAAGTTGAGCCGCAGACACATCAGATGGCGCAGACATCAGCAAATCTTGCGCTTGCTGGTTCATCGGGAACATTGTCACTTCACGAATGTTCGGCTCACCACAAAGAAGCATCACAATCCGGTCAACACCAGGCGCGATACCACCGTGCGGCGGCGCGCCATATTGAAGCGCGCGTAACATGCCGCCAAACTTATCTTCAAGCACTTGGCGATCATAACCCGCAATATCAAATGCCTTTTCCATGATCTCAGGCTTATGGTTCCGAATAGCACCAGAAGAAAGCTCAACACCATTGCAAACAATATCATATTGATAAGCATTGATAGTGAGCGGGTCTTGATTTTCAAGTGCTTCTAAACCACCCTGCGGCATAGAGAATGGGTTGTGCGAAAAGTCCACACGCTTTTCATCTTCATTCCACTCAAACATAGGGAAATCAACAATCCAGCAGAACTTAAAGCCTGTTGTCTCCGATAAGCCAAGCTCATCACCAACACGCACACGCGCCTGGCCAGCAAAATCAAGAAACGCCTTCGGCTTACCACAAACGAAGAAAACAGCGTCACCATCTTTCAGATTCAATTGCTCAGCAATCGCCTTGGTGCGCTCTTCACCAATGTTCTTCGCTACAGGGCCAGAACCAGCCCCATCTTTAAAGAAGATATAGCCAAGCCCAGGCTGACCTTGGTCTTGCGCCCAGCTGTTCATCCGGTCACAAAACGCACGAGAACCACCAGTTGGCGCCGGAATAGCCCAAACGCGAACCTCTTCATCCTTCTCAATCATACCAGCAAAGATTTTAAAGCCAGAACCTGCAAAATGCTCAGTTACATTTTCCATCTCAATCGGGTTCCGAAGGTCAGGCTTGTCATTACCGTATTTTTCCATAGAGGTTTTGTAAGGAATGCGCGGGAATTTTTCGGTTACCTCTTGGCCATCAGCAAATTCCACGAACAAATCACGCAGTACCGGCTCAACCGCTTGGAACACATCTTCTTGCGTTACAAAGCTCATTTCAATATCGAGCTGATAAAACTCACCAGGGCTTCTATCAGCCCGCGCATCTTCATCTCTAAAACATGGCGCGATTTGGAAATAGCGATCAAAGCCCGCCATCATAATCAATTGCTTAAATTGCTGTGGTGCCTGCGGCAGGGCATAAAATTGACCAGGATGCATCCGGCTTGGCACCAAAAAGTCTCTAGCGCCTTCAGGGCTAGATGCCGTTAGAATAGGTGTTTGGAATTCAAAGAACCCATTTTCAATCATCCGGCGACGCATTGATGAGATAATCTCAGCCCGCTTCATAATATTATTGTGCAATGTCTCACGGCGAAGATCGAGAAAACGATATTTTAGGCGGATATCTTCTGGGTATTCAGGCTCACCAAAAACAGGAAGCGGCAGCTCTTGAGAAGCACCTAAAACTTCCATATCGCGAATGTAAATCTCAACCGCACCAGTAGGCAGCGCCTCATTGCGGCTCTCATCATCACGCGCTTTCACTTCGCCATCAATGCGAATAACCCACTCAGCACGCACCTTTTCAATCTCAGAGAAAACCGGGCTATCAGGGTCACAAACACATTGCGTCACCCCATAATGATCACGCAAATCAATAAAGAGCACCCCACCATGATCGCGCACGCGATGAACCCAGCCTGAAAGGCGCACTGTTTCCCCAACTTGGCCTTCACGCAACGCCCCACATGTATGGCTTCTAAATGCATGCAATTGCTCACTTGCAGATGTATCGACTGTCGAATTCATTATATTCTCTCACCCAAAGGTTAGTTTTAAAGCTTTTGCCTCTTATAGCGGCTGACTGAACAAAATACAGACAAAACCTGCTCAAAACCGCATAAATTCCGTTAAATCAAACTTGATTATGAGGGAAAAACGCATGAGGGGCTTTGTTTGTCAAGTTGCTTGCGCTATTGATAAAGAAGAAATTTGTTAAAGATAAAAATTGATAGACCAAAAATCAAAAGAAATCAAAGCGCAAGATGCAGATCATAACCACAACGAACGATTTAAACGACCTTTGTTCCAGATTAATAACCCATGATTTTGTAACCGTTGATACGGAATTCATGCGCGAAAGCACCTACTGGCCAGATTTATGCCTCATCCAAATCGCCTCTGAAGAAGAAGAAGCCATCATAGACCCGTTAAGTGATGGTTTGGATATGTCGGCTCTTTATAATCTCATGGCAGACACATCAGTCGTAAAAGTCTTCCATGCAGCGCGCCAGGATATCGAAATTTTCTTTAATTTGTCAGGCAAAGTGCCAACGCCGATTTTTGACACCCAAGTCGCCGCCATGGTTTGCGGCTTTGGCGAGCAAATCAGCTATTCAATGCTCGTTCAAAAAATCACCAAAGCAGAACTTGATAAATCCTCCCGCTTTACCGATTGGGCCAAACGTCCCTTAAGCGACAAACAACTCAAATATGCCATGGGCGATGTTACCCATTTAAGAGACATATATAAACGGCTCAAAAAAGACTTAGAAAAAAGCAAACGCAGCTCCTGGTTAGATGAAGAAATGAAACTCCTCACCAGCCAGGAAACCTATGACATTCAACCGGTTGACGCCTGGAAGCGCATGAAAATGCGGGTCAAATCAAGAAAGGCCCTAGGCATTTTAATGGAATTGGCTGAATGGCGTGAAAGACTTGCCCAAAGCGCAAACATCCCAAGGGGAAGAGTTTTAAAAGATGACGCCTTATTCGACATCGCCAACCAGGCCCCTAAAAATGTGAAAGATTTAGGCCAATTACGCGCCGTCTCAGAAGGCTTTGCCAAATCAGACAAAGGCAAACAAGTCTTAAGCGCTGTAGAGCGCGGCAAAGCTAAAGACCCTGAAAGCATCCCTCCATTAAAAAAAGGCACACCGCTTGATGCTGAAGCCATGGCCATTTGCGAGCTGCTCCGCGTGCTTTTAAAAGCCATAGCCGCCAGCAACGGTGTGGCCCCTAAAATGATAGCGTCCACAAATGATTTGGAAAAACTCGCACTCAATGATAATGCCGACATCCCAGCGCTAAAAGGCTGGCGCTATGAACTCTTCGGCCTGCCAGCTCTGCGCATCAAACGCGGCGAATTATTGCTAACTGTGAAAAATCAACGCGTCCAAACAATTGAGTGCCCAGAAACCGCACAGTCTCAAATTTAACAGACGGTCCAACACAAATCTATTAGTACTCTGAAAACAATATTCCTCATGGGATTAGAAACATCCACCAACAAGGTGCAAAATCACGAAGAAGGAGTGACGCCTAGACGGTTGTGTAATGGGTAACTGAAGTCCTAGAAAAGCGTCAGGACATGACGAAGCGCCAGCGCGGTTACTTAGTGGGTAATCTAGAGCGCAAATAAAAAACAGCCCGGCGCACAAGATCAGGCCAGACGGAGCACAGCGAGTACGGAAAAGCTGATCGCAAAAAAAGTGCCGCACCTCGTAGGCCCGAGCATAGCAAAGAATAGCCGTGAGAGAAAAAGAAGCAACAACAAACGGATATTAAGTCACGAAGAAGGAGTGACGCCACTTCGGCGTCAGGACATGGCGAAACGCCAGTGGAGCCCGGTGCGTTGCACCGCACCTCGTAGGCTCGAGCATAGCGAGGAATAGCCGTGAGAGAAAAAAATAGCGCTGTTGCTTATTGCGGATGCTTTGTGGGCATCCGAAGCACAAAAGAGCCTATCTAAAGCGCCACTAAAAACCCCCTACCCCGCCAACAATCTCATAATCTTACCCCGAGGGTTATAAGGCGCGTGCTTGCGCCAATCAGACATCGCCGATTTAGCCTCATCAGACCAAACATTTGGCAATACTACACGCACGCAAACAATCTGGTTACCATGCCCCTCAAACCCCCGGCGCAGGCCCATATGTTTCATAACAATCTCATCACCATCGCGTGCATCACTCGGAATTGTCACTTTCGCTGGCCCATAAATGGTCGGTACATCAAGTTCAATCCCAAAAAAACATTCATAAGGCGTAATCGGCACATCTAAATAAATATCTTCTCCCTCACGCACAAACAAAGAATGTGGTTCTACACGAACCTTAACAACAAACGGTTCCCCATTTTCCCCCGGGCTTTTCACCCGTAATCTCTGGCCAGATTTCACACCAGCTGGAATATTAATTTTAAATTCCGTTTTATTCGGCAAGCGCACATGTTTGGTTGTCCCAACACAAGCTTCAACAAAATCAATACTCAAACGATATTGCTTCTCGCGCCGCCGCGCACTCCCCGTTGCAGCAGCACTATCTTCATCAAAATAAGCTTTGGTCGCCTCACTCGGATTAGAGCGATCTTTTTTTGTATATTCCCGGCCCGTTGTCTCTTTAACGGCGCTTTCCTGTTTTTCCCGTGTCCGGTCATAAGAACGGCGCGGTAATGGTTTCCCCCGGTGATCAATCCGTCCCATATCATAAAGAACACGTGTTTTCGGATCTCCAAGGATCTCAAAAGCAGCCACAACATCCTTAAATTTAGCTTCAGCAACCTTATCTCCCAAATTACGATCAGGATGATAAAGTAAAGCCAGCTTATGATACGCACGGCGCACCTCTTGGCTACTCGCCGTCACATCAATCCGTAAAATTTGATAAAGCTCGCTCAAAGCAAACCACTCCGTACTCAAAACTAAATTTAACTCTAACTTGTTCCAAAGAAGGCAAGTGTCATGCCAAAGTAGCACAAACGGCCTCATTAACCAAAAAGAAGCCCGTTGCTAAAGTTAATTGGTTAATGAAAACAGCACTCTAGACATATAGAATTAAGTGAAAAAAGAGGCAGGATTTTAAAAATTGAGGAAACTGAAAAAACGACTGTCAGAATTCACCCGAAGCTCGGTTTCAATGTTTAGGAGCTTCCCAAGCGAACGCAAGCGTTTTTCAAGGCGTTCACCGTCCAACGCATCATAAGGATGTGGCAGTTCAACAACCAAACGCCCCTGATCATAAAAGATCGGTGTTTTAGGGATAATCCCCGGCACACCCGCTGAAATCATATGAGCTGTACGAATAGCACCACCTACAATTCGTGCCCTGTAAAGCATATCCTTACTCAGCAAATCAGAAAAATTTGTATCAAAACCATCCGAATTTGGTCCATTATGACGAAAATAGTTAGAAAGTGCCAAAAATGCACGTCCTGGATGATCAATTCCTGAATAGATACTATAAGCGATCGCTCCCATGGTGCGTTCAGCTCTAAAAGACGGATGCATCCGCCAACCAATATCAGAAACAAGACACGCCGCTTTGCGCAAACGTGTATATTCTTGCGTTTCTTTTAACTCATCAGTTTCAAAAATTGAGTTCGTCCACTCACCAAGCTCAAAAGCATGCGCTGGCGAGCGAGACCGAAGAGAAGCTAACTTTTCACAAGCAGATAAAAGAGGGTCCTCAAGCAAATCCTTCTCGCTCAACATGCTATAAAGCAGCCCCTCACGCACCCCATAATTAGAAGTAACAATTTCAGAAGGTTCCGCTTTTTTAATAAGACGCTCAAGGACCAAAGCCCCAAACGGCACCACAGGCCGCCGTTGTTTTGAAATTTTATCAATACCTTGAATATTTTTAAGGTCGTCTTGTTTCAACAAATAAGACGCAAATTCAAGCGCACTTTCAGGAGTAATTTTATATCCATGAAGCACGCGAAGCGGGTAAGCATGAGCTTCCATATGCAACTTAACAAAAGCCCGCCACGTACCCCCTACCAGGTAAAAGGGGCGCCCTTTGCCATGATTGATCCAAGACACTTTCTCAAGCGTCTCATCAACAAATTTGCGAGCAGCTTTCAAATCATTTTTAGAAACATCAATGAGCCGCAACCCACCTAAAGGAAGTGTTTCCCCTTTAGATAAAGATTTATTGCAAATATCTATGAGCTCAAGGCTACCACCGCCCATATCACCAGCCAAACCATCAGCCTTATGGTCACCAGCTAGAACACCAGCGGCTGCAAGCTCAGCCTCGACCACGCCTGAGATAACCTCAATAGGACGTCCGCAAATTGCTTCAGCATCTTGTATAAATTTAGGCCCATTGCTTGCTTCACGTGCGGCCGCTGTTGCTATAACGCGAAATTCAGCGACACCAATCTGGTCAACAACACTTTTAAAACGCCGAAGAGCCATTAAAGCACGCTCAACCGCATCTTCACCAAGCTTGCCACTTGAAGCAACTTCACGGCCAAGGCCACACAAACATTTTTCATTAAATAAAGGAATTGGAGTTAAAGTAACTCCTTCAAAAACAACAAGTCTGACAGAGTTCGACCCAATATCAATAACAGCAACTGGCTTGGTATTCGGTAAAACTCCACTTTTTTTATTCGTTAGTTTCAATGTCGTTATCGCCATTCATTAGTTCTATTATTTGCGGCGGGAAATTTTTCTTCAAGGCTTTACCTCGACCAGATAATGAAGGATTATTCATAAAATAGTCCTGAGCACTAAATGGCTCTTCTCCCTCAGATACAGCAACGCGTACTGATGATCCATCACTTTTAACCATCCAACTTTGCTGATTATCTTTCAAATTTGCAACCATAATCTGACTTAAAATCTGATCATGCACAGTTCCTGGCTTAATCGGAATAACTGTCTCAACCCGGCGATTAAGGTTTCGTTGCATCATATCCGCTGAACTAATGTAAACGTGTGCCTCCGGCGAGGGTAACCCCTTACCGCCACCAAAGCAATAAATACGCGCATGCTCTAAAAAGCGACCAACTATCGATTTAACTCTAATATTCTCAGATAATCCTGGCACACCTGGGCGTAGACAACAAATCCCCCGAACAACCAGCTCAACTGGCACACCATGCGAACTGGCTTCATAAAGCTTATCAATCACCTTATCATCAACTAGAGAATTCATTTTCATCCAAACACTAGAAGGTCGCCCTGCTTTGCAATGCTGAATTTCCTCATCAATATGCTCAATCATCCGATCGCGCAAACCAAATGGTGATGCCGCCATGCGCTCTAATTCAGCCGGCTCTGCATACCCTGTAATAAAATTGAAAATCCGAGTAACATCGCGCCCAATAGCAGCATCTGTCGTGAAATAAGAAAGGTCTGTATAAACCTTTGCCGTTTGCGGGTGATAATTACCAGTGCCAAGATGACAATAGGTTTTAAGTTCCCCATTTTCCCGGCGAATAATCTGGCAGAGTTTCGCATGAGTTTTTAATTCAAAGAACCCATAAACAACATGCACCCCAGCGCTTTCAAGGTCCCGCGCCCAGCGAATATTCGCCGCTTCATCAAACCGCGCTTTTAATTCAACAACAGCCGTCACAGACTTCCCGGCCTCAGCGGCTTCCTTTAGCGCTTGAATGATCGGCGAGTTTTTACTGGTTCTGTAAAGTGTCCATTTAAGTGAAACAACATCAGGGTCATTAGCAGCTTGTTTTAAAAATTGCAGCACCACATCAAAGGACTCATAAGGGTGGTGAACAACAAAATCCTTTTCTTTAATGGCTGAAAAGCAATCTCCATTATGTTGGCGAACAATGCGCTCGGGAAATCTTTTAGTAAAAGAAGGAAACACAAGATCACGCCGTTCATCAACAATCAATTCAGAGGTGTCATTCAAGCCAAGCAACCCTTCTTGAACAAAAACTTCATTGTCTTGAACTTCAAGTTCGTTCACAACAAATTGCCGCAAATCAACCGGCATCGACGCATCAACTTCAAGGCGAATAACTGAGCCACGGCGGCGGCGCTTTAAAGCTGTCTCAAACAAACGCACAAGATCTTCAGCTTCTTCTTCAATCTCAATATCACTATCACGTAATAGACGAAACGCACCTTGCGCCAAAATCTCCATGCCCGGGAATAAACGCGATGCAAAATGTGAAACAACTGTTTCAAGCCGTATAAAACGAATAGATTTAACTTTCCCACGCCCCTTTGGTGTCGGCAATCTCACAAAACGATCGGATTGCGGCGGCAAAGGCACCAACGCCCGCATCGGGTTATCTTCATGGCTTTGCTTTAAACTCAGTGCAATTGAAAGTCCTAAATTCGGAATAAAAGGAAATGGGTGAGCCGGATCAACAGCGATTGGGGTTAAGATGGGAAACACTTGAGACATAAAATAATCATCAAGCCAGTCTGCTTCCTGGGAAGTGAGCTCATCTCCCATGATGACATGGATTTTTTCTTTAGCCAGATCTTTTGACAAACTTGTCCAAATGATCTGTTGGTCTTCACTTAAGATAGCAACCGCTTCATTGATTTGATCAAGCTGTTCTTTGGGTGTTAATCCATCTTGGCTAGGCGCATCAACACCGGCCAACATTTGCCCGCGCAAACCAGCAACACGCACCATATAAAACTCATCTAAGTTCGACGCTGAGATAGACAAAAACCTCAAACGTTCAAGCATAGGATGAGAAAGGTTCCCCGCTTCCTCCAAAACTCGTTTATTAAATTCCAACCATGAAAGTTCACGATTAAAAAAACGGTCAGGACCAGTAAGGTTTGTCGGGGCAACTTGTTCCATAGATTAGCTCATAAGTAAAAATTTAAAATCAAAATTAAATTTTAAGAAGAAAAAACCGCGCTTAAATCCATAAAACACGGGGCTACCTTTCAAAATTTAAATGAAACTATCATAATATAGCATATCTAATATGACAGTGAGAACCAAAGAGAAGGAGAATTGGTAAAGAAAAACAAATTACAACCTAAAGCTTTGAATTTAATTAAGAATAAGCCCTAGTCATGTGCACGCAAGATTTCACCAACAAACTGCCGCGTCAATTTGCGCCCTGTCGCTAAAGCCGCTTTATCAATTCGCTCAACCGCAAGCCCAACCCCTTCAAAAGATCGCTCCATACGAGGCAAAATATACTCAATTAATTGAGGATTAACTTCAAGTTGCCGATCTTCAAATTGTTTTAAGAGCATAAAACGCAAAAGCATATCATCTGGTGCTTCAATGCGAACAACAGCAAGCGCGCGAATACGAGAGCGCAAATCTGGCAATTCAATTTCTATTTGCCCCGGCCCAGAAACAGCCGTGAACAACAAATGAAACCCTTTTTCTTTTGCCAAATTGATTAAATGAAACAGCGCTTGCTCATCATTGATGCCTTCATCCAAATCTTCAATAACCATTGAAGAAATCTCATCATCACCTTCAACAATATCAGAGCGCGTAAAATCAGAAGCTTTGACAAGCTTTGCATCTGACGCCATTTGCCAAACATGAGCCAAATGGCTTTTACCTGATCCAACAGGGCCTTGCAAAAACATGGCCGGCGCTGGCCAATTTGGCCATTGATCAATTAACTCAATAGCTGCACGATTAGAATTCGAGACAAAAAAATTCTCAAGCCCATGAGCTGGGCGATGCTGAAAATCCAATGTTAACTGCGGTGAAGCAAGAGCCTCACCATTGACGCTCTTCACATCAGCCTCATTTTTGTTCGCCATTTACGAAATAACTACCCACTATTAATTACTTTTACCATGATAGAGCTCGCTTTCCATATAGCGCTCAAGCCCAAAACGAACCAGAACCCCAATGATCGCCGCTAGCGGAACTGCAATAAGCATCCCCACAAACCCCATCAAATATCCAAATACAAATAAGGCAAATATCAGCCAAACCGGATGCAAGTTTACCTGATCCCCAACGATTTTGGGTTGTAGAAAATTACCCTCAATCAACTGGCCTGTTAAAAACACCCCAAACACCATCAAAATGGAAATCCAGTCAGGCCAAAATTGCCCAAGTGCAAATCCAACTGAAAGCACAAGGCCAATAGCCGAGCCGATATAAGGAATAAAACTCAAAACGCCGGCAATCACACCAATCAAGAAACCATGCTTTAACCCAACCAACATCAAGCCAATTGAATAAATCGAGGCAAGGATTAAACAAACTGTCACTTGCCCGCGCATGAAACCATTTAATGTCCGATCAACCTTACGAGCAAGGCCCCGAAGTGTCTCGAGGTGATCACGTGGCAATGTCCGGTCAACCCGTTCTATAAGCATATTCCAATCAAGCAAGAGATAAAAAGCCACAACCGGCGTCACAACAAAAAGCGAAACCATATTTACAAGTGCTAAACTCCCATCCCAAACATGCTTTAAAAACGCACCAAGCTTCAAGGATGAACTATCAGCAAATTGACGAACCGCTTCTTCAAAACCAAACTCAATAGAATTGAGCTCTTTGCCAAAAAATGATTGAGAATAATGCCCAATAACCCCGCGCAAACTTTCCATATGCCCAGGAAGAGCAATCGCTAAATCACGCGCTTCACGCACTAAAAACGGCAACACGGTAATTAAAAACAAAATGATAATCAGTGAGAAAACAAAAAGAATGAGTAACGTCGCTAAAAAGCGAGACATACCTAAATTCGAAAGCCGATCAGCAATTGGATTTAAAAAATAAGCAATGGCAGCACCTGCCACAAAGGGTAATAAAATTGGCCTTAGCCAAATCAACCCTGCAATCAACAAAATGCCAACCACACCCCAAAATACAAATGCTTTTTCCCGTACTGTCATGCCCACCCTACTTCATGCTTTCTTCTGTAATTTCACCCTGAATATAGATTATTGCCCCCATTATGAACCACTTTTTCAAAAAACCAAAAATGACATGGGGAGAGTTTGGGAAAACGAGTAAAACTTGGAGAAAAAAGAACTCAAAACAGTATCTGTAAGGTCATTAAACTTAGATCTTCCAATTAAAGCCCTTTTTCTGAATAGAGCATTGTAGCGCTTAGTTTGCTAACAGAACCCACTTTTCACCATTAGGCTGCAAATTCATGCCAACTGCAGCAACTTGCTGGGCAAGTGCTTCAGCGCCGCCGGGGAAAAGACAGCTCACATCAGCTCCCCGAGCAGATAATTTTTCAATATTGAGTTCTTCAACACCATCGATATTAAGAAGGCGTTTGCGAATAGCCTGCCAGTGCCGCAATCCACTAAATTTAACATGCATCACTATGCGCGCACCACCAACGTCACCTTGCCAACCAGCAATGGGCGCATCCTCTTGCGTCTTTGTTTGCCATGGCAAAACTTCTTGCTTTTCAACTTCAACCGGTGATCGCCGTACTAATTGCGGCTTAATCCGGAGCAACTTTACCCTCTGTTCAAAAAGCCCTAAAGCCACTTCTGCAGCAATGTCAGCCGCACCAATAGCACTTCCCTCAGGCATCAGGTGATCACTTTTGTAAGTAATTTCCCCAACACCATCAAACCCAACAAGACTGAGCCTTAATTTACTCTTCGATTGTGCCGCTGATAGCAGCGCTACAACAACAGGCTTTCCTTGGTAGGCTTTTCTCAAACCTTCTTTAGCTGTTTTTTCACCGCGAATAAGCGCACTTAAAACCGCATCATCAATAAGGGCTAACCGCTCACCGACCTTCAAAGGCACCAATGCATGAGCCAAATCGAGTGTATTCCAACTAGAAATCCATTCTGCCTGGCTCATAATAGGCTTAGTTTTGCCCGCAGGCACTTCAAGCAAACCTGCATCTACCACAGGAATAATCAGCACTTCCTTTGCCTGCCGGTCCCAAAAAGGAATTTGATTTTTCCGCAAAAGCGTCTTCACACCTTTTGCGGAAAATTTAAAATCCATTGTGGCAAGATATTCCGTCGTCGAGTTCTTTTCATTTTGTACAGAAAGTGACGTAATGATCTTAGACAAGGCTTTATCATCTAGTTTGGGCAAATGATCATAAGAGCTAAAAAGCGTCAGCCGTTTAAGAAGCAACGAGAGAGCAACAGAGCGCCCATCAGAAAGCGCAGCCCGCTTTGCCGCAACAGCATCTTTCGCTTCAGCCCAAACTTCAAAGTTTGAAACTGTGTAAACAGGATTTTTAGTGCGCTTATTCGCCTGGGCTTTCAAATGTGCAATGGAAAACAGGCTGGAACCGAAGAGCCCAACAATCAAAACA
>JAEPQF010000004.1:2351-42261 GCA_017640685.1 Hyphomicrobiales bacterium | reverse complement strand
TGAAACTTCATTGCAAATGAGTGCCGCATAAAAATCTATCCTGCCTGGGTTTGATGACACCGCACCAATTTAACCCCCAAAATCAAACCAAATAAAACGAACCAAACCAACGATTACAATTATCCAGAGGCTGCAATCGCCAAGAATTTAATATTACTGTCCTTTTTTGGCATTTTTTTGTGGCATACCCCATAGAAAATCACATCAATTCGACACTCTTCCCCAAAATTGCAACCTTTCTCAAAAGAAAACCGCACAAACAGGCTTAAAATTTTTAAATTACCATACATTTTACATCAGGAAAGCCATAAGAAGACTTGATTAGCACTATGAAAAAACGCTAATACCAGAGCCTTAATGCATCTCTGTTCTTAAATGTTACAGGATTTAAAGAAAGCTCATAATACACATGTCAGACAAACCAGAAACATCTGCATCAACTGAACCTAAAAATCAAACGGGTCTAACCTACGCTGACGCCGGTGTAGACATTGATGCAGGCAACCAACTTGTGGATGCTATCAAACCCTTTATCAAATCCACCCACCGCTCTGGTGTTGTTGGCAATATTGGTGGCTTCGGCGGCTTGTTTGACTTAAAAGCAACCGGCCTAAAAGACCCTTTGCTTGTAGCAGCAAATGATGGTGTTGGCACAAAATTAAAACTCGCAATTGAAACAGGCATTCATGACACAGTCGGCATTGATCTCACTGCTATGTGTGTAAATGATCTCATCGTTCAAGGCGCAGAACCTCTCTTTTTTCTGGATTATTTTGCTTGCGGAAAATTAGAAAATGGAGTGGCTGAAAATGTAATCAAAGGTATTGCAGAAGGGTGTAATCAAGCTGGTTGTGCCCTGATTGGCGGGGAAACGGCTGAAATGCCAGGCATGTACGCAGAAGGTGAGTATGACCTTGCGGGCTTCTCTGTAGGCGCCGTTGAGCGCAACGAACTATTGCCAAACCCAAATCTAAGCGCAGGCGATAAAATTATCGGCCTCGCCTCAAATGGCGTACACTCAAACGGGTTTTCACTTGTTCGTAAAATCATTGAGCATGTCGGCCTAAAATGGGATGACAAAGCCCCCTTCAACCCTGGAACAACCATTGGAGAAGCTCTCCTCACACCAACAAGAATTTATGTAAAACCGATATTAAAAGCTTTAAAAGAAGTCGGCCACATCCATGCACTTGCCCATATCACAGGCGGTGGCCTCATTGAAAACATCCCGCGCATTCTCTCAAAAGGACTAAACGCGGAAATTGATCTTTCTAAAATCACTCCGCCACCTGTCTTTGGTTGGTTAAAACAGGCCGGTAATGTCAGTGAAACAGAAATGATCCGTACCTTCAATTGCGGCGTTGGCATGGTTCTCATCGTTAAAGCTGAAAAGGCTGAAGAAATTACCAAGCTATTAAATGAATGCGGAGAAACAGCAACACTCATTGGTGAAGTAAAAACAGCAACGCAAAGAAGCGAACCTTTCAGCACATTAAATGAGTTGGTGTTCTCATAATGACAAATAGTTTGAACGGTCAAAAAACACGTGTTGGCATCTTAATTTCCGGCAGAGGGTCAAATATGCAGGCCCTCATTGAAGCGGCTAAAAACCCAGATTATCCAGCTGAAATTGCCCTTGTCATTTCAAATCGCCCAAAAGCTAAGGGGATTGAATTTGCGAAAGAAAACAACATTCCAGTAAAAATCATTAATCACAAATCATTTGATAGCAGAGATGAATTTGATCAGAAGCTTCACCAGGCACTCACAGAAGCAAAAATAGACTTAGTTTGTAATGCAGGCTTTAAAAGGCTACTCGGCAAAGATTTTGTTGAAAAATGGCGTAACAAACAACTCAACATTCACCCCTCTCTTTTACCAGCCTTTAAGGGGTTAAATACGCACGAACGCGCTTTAGAAACAGATGTCAAAATTGCAGGCTGCACTGTCCATTTCGTTCGCTTTGAAATGGACGAAGGCCCCATCATCGCGCAAGCCGCTGTTCCAGTCCTTCAAGATGATACCGCTGAAACCTTAGGTGCTAGGGTTTTAAAAGCTGAACACCTAATCTACCCTGAAGCACTAAAAAAGGTAGCAAACGGCCTTGTTAAAGTCGTAGGAGAGCGATTGGTAGATAAATCCCATTGCCAAGAACAACCCGCTCTTTACGCGCCTGCAATAAAAAGTGATCAGTAAAATTAACTATGCAAAGAGGCACTTAAAAGAGCGAAATCTAAGTCTTTTCACGTAAATAAATGACAAATTAACCATAATTCTTATAAAAAAATTATAGAATTGATGTATATCAAAAACCTCTTTCAGTAACTATGTATAAGGCTTTACTCTAGACAGAGCCTTCAGAGTAATGTTAGGTCCTTGAGATAATTTATTTTGACGAAAAAAACGTGATGAAAATAGTTAGGGTCTGCTATTTATGCCCTAATTTATTGCCACAAAACATAAGGCTTTCACTCTGTGATACTTAAAATTGTGACCTTAAAGTACAAAAATTAATGAAAACAAGTCAATTCAATAGAAACTGTTCACTCATTAATCCCCTTTTTTCAATCACACTAGAAAGCCAAAATTGAACCTACACTTGGTCTAAAATCTGCATTATTTAAGATATCTGCATCCAAAAGATCTATATGTGTTCAAAAACAGAACTGTAAAAGCGTAAAGAGGTACTCATGTCCGTAGCTGACGTGCAAACACAACAGTCACACGACCTAGGCGAAGAACAAAGCATTTGGTTTAAATTGACACCACTGTTAAAGGGCTCAAACCCAATGCAAGTGGTCATGCATATGTGCGAAAAATATGGGGGGGTTATACCAATTAACCTCAAAGACCAAAAACTTTGGTTCATGAGTGATGTTGAGCATTTCCGCCGTGTTCTTGTAACCAACACAGATAATTACACCAAATATTTTGATGGCATCCGCCCAATCTTTGGGAACTCGATGATCACAGTTGATGGGAAACTCTGGCAAAATATCCGCGTTCCCCAACAGCCTGCATTCCATCCAAAAGCCTTTAAAGAATATTTCCCATTTCTTATTGAAGCCATTAACACCAAATGTGATCGCTTCTCAGATCTCGCTAAATCTGGCGAAACAATTGAAATGGTTGAAGAAACATGGACCCTCGCAGCTGACATGGTGTGCCGAGCTCTCTTTGATCGCAAAATGCCATTTAACCCACATTTTGTCTTTAAAGCTGTAAAAACCTACACAGACGTCTCAAGCCATAAATCAATTCGTCTTGGTCGCCAGTCAGGTGAGCTAAAAGACATCACAGAAGTTGATCCAGCAAAAGCTGTTGAAACATGGTGGTCAGTACCAGACATGGTTCTAGGCGAAGACCCTCTCACAAACAGAGAAAAAACATTGATGGCGCTGCTAACCAAAGCCAAAGAGGATGAAAACATCCCTGAGTTTGATGAAAAGCAAGTCATCGATGAGCTAAAACAATATCTTTGGGCAGGAACAGAAACAACAGCACTTACACTTGCATGGACCTTCTATATCGCATCACAACATGAAGAAGTGCGTGAAAAAATATTGGCCGAAGCCGAAGAAGTTTACGGTGACAGAGACCCAACATTTGAAGATGTCCAAAAACTGACATACACAAAAAATGTGGCACAAGAAACATTACGCATGTTCCCACCAATTTGGGCGCTTATTCGTGTTGCAAAAGAAGATGATGTCATTGAAGGGCATGAAATCAAAGCGGGTGATAAAATGGTCATGTGCACCTATGCCGCTCATCACAGCGAAAAATACTGGAACAACCCAGAAAAATTTGATCCAGATCGTTTCTCGCCAGAGCGCATGAAAAAACGGGCAAAATTTAGCTATCTACCATTCGGGGCTGGTAAACGGTCATGCATTGGTTCCCAATTCTCATTCTTAGAAATTGCTATTGCGCTCCCAATTCTTCTAAAACGGTTCAAACCGGAATACATAGGCGACCCAATCCAACTTAACGCCACAGTAACGCTTACACCAAAAGGCGGCCTACCATTTAAAATTACAGAGCGTTAAGTTGAGCACAAAAAACCTACAGTTCAACTCATCAAAAAAACACACTGTGTCTAACACAGTGTGTTTTTATATTTTTTTGATTTAAAAATACCCAATAAATGACACACTAACTTCATGTACTTACTGTTTTATAAATGAACCATCCCCAGAAGTAAGTAAAATAGAGTTTAAAATATGCAGAGCAGTTCCTCATCTATGAACTTTTTCGTCATATCAGGACAAATTCTCAAATCAATCTTCATCATAATAATGATCGCCTTGGCATTAAGCGTTTTAGGGTTCTTTGAAACCAACAGTCAGGCGAAAAACGACACACTGAGAATTAGTGAAACAATAGAGTTAAATGATAAAATCTCTAAAATCCAAGAATCTGAAGAGAGAATAAAACATAATATCAACAAGCTCAAAACATTGGAAAACGGTCTCAACGTCTACAGTTTCCAATATAAATCAGAACCAACCACCTATGTTGGCTTTCTTGCTCATGAGCTTGCCCAAAACAACAAATTCAAAGAGTTTGTTATTCATATGGGAGACGGGCATTATGCAATTCATTATGAAAAGCTCGGCTTTCAGCCCATCACACTAAAATCATGGCAACAAGCTGGCATGAGCGCATTTAAAACATCAACCAGCATCGCTAGCCAAGAGTGAGATCAAAAAAAGAGAGCTGCAAATTTGCAGCCCTCTTATTCATTTCTTTAAAGAAAGTAGCTAATTAGCCAACAATTTCTTCGTCAGTGAAGTTCAACGCAATCTCAATCGCAGCATTTTCAGCACTGTCTGAACCATGCGCAGTATTACGCTCAATATTCTCAGCAAATTCCTTACGAATTGTCCCAGGAGCCGCTTCTTCAGGGTTTGTAGCACCCATCACTTCGCGGTTTTTCGCAATCGCATCTTCACCTTCTAAAACCTGAACAACAATCGGTCCAGAAGTCATGAAAGAAACCAATTCACCATAAAAAGGGCGTTCTTTGTGCACTTCATAAAATTTCTGTGCTTGCGCTTCTGTCCATTGAACGCGCTTTTGTGCAACAACACGCAAACCTGCTTCTTCAAGCTTAGCAATCACTTTACCAGTGATATTTCGTGCAGTTGCATCTGGTTTAATAATAGAAAGTGTTCTCTCAACAGCCATAACGACCCCTTTTATATTTTACTAGATTGAGGCGCTTATAGCCTCACAAACGTCATAGTACAAGGCTCATTTACAGCAAAATGCAATTTATTTTATTTATAGCTTTTTCAAAGGATAGATAAAAAACGGCAACCAACGATTTGCCATCGTTTCAGACAAAATATGACCAGTATGAAACGCACCCATTTTTTCATAAAAAGGACGCGCATAGGGGTCAGAAATAATAAATAAATCAGAGGCATTCAAAAGTTGAGCACTAGATACAGCCCATTTAAACAAAGCCCTGCCAGCTCCCGCTTTAAACGCTGAAGGGTCAATGAATAACTTAACTAACTCAAACTGCTTGAATGAAAGCGCGGCGCCAGAAGTTCCAATCTCAACAATATGAGCTACACCTAAAAATTGATTATTTTCAATCGCAACAGCAACCAACCCCTCTTTAAGATCCTGTTCTTTAAAGGTCAATTCATCAAGACAAGACGCCATAAACGCTTCATCATACCCCCAAGACGCTTTTGAACGAAAACAAAGCTCAGAAAGTTCTTTAAGGTCTGATGATGTCGCTAAACGAAGTTCCATATAAAATAAAGTAATGAGAAGCTCTTCTAAGAGCCCATACGAAGTTGCCCGCGGCGTACAACCCAGCGTGTTAAAGATTGAAGCACTTGGTTCATACCATCATTTAAGGCATCTACCCCATCACCAACAACACGGCTAGAGGAAGGTACTGAGACTTTAAAACTACGGCTGGCATAAACTTTACCACTCGCCACATGAATTAGTTTTGCAAAAATCATAATGTTCGCAGTCGCTCGTTCTCCTTCAACATCAACCTGAAAAGCCTCAATTGTTGTAGAAAGAGTAATGTCACCGCTGATGCGATCACTGCCATCGCTTACAGCTCTAAACCGTCCGGAAACTTGCAGAGCCTCAACCAAACGAGCTTGTAGTAATTTAGGTAGTCGGTCACTCCAAACCGCATCACCATAGTAAGTCACCTGTGTGGGAGATGGTTTTACTAAAATATTGTCACCAGCAAGTGCCTTTACAGCCGCAGGGATCTGCACAACAATTTGAGTGCCCAAACGGCGAGAGCGCTTAATAAGATCGCGCTCTAAAACAAGGTCAAATGTCTGAGAAGGAGTACCGTCGGTCAAAGCCCCTTTAACAGCGCCTGAAAGGGAACAACCACCCAAAGTCAACAGAGCCAAAATCCCCATTAACCCAGTGAAAAGTGAAGATTTCACCCCGAGTGCTTTTATAAGTTTATGTAATTGATTACCACACATACAAATACATCGGCCCCCATATCTGACCGTACTTAATTACTTAAATCAGCCATCACCCACTGAATCTAGAGAGCGACGGTTAATTTTTTATATAAAAACACACCAAACATAATAGATTTATGAATTAATTGCTAGGATTGTATTTTGGCACATTCCCGCCCCCAAAAATGAAACTTTGCGGGTTGCTATCCATTTTTTCAAGCACGCGATCAAGACTTTGCGCCGCTTTTCTACCATCCCGTGCAAAAAGCTCAAACTCCCTTAAACTGCGTTTTGCAGCCGTCATAACCTCTTGCGGGCCATTTCCAAGCGATTTTTCCAAATTCTCCGCCATAGACTTAATAGACTTTGCAGCCGCGCGCGCATCATCTAAAACAGAAGAGCCTTCCCCACCAAAAAAGCCTGAAACCTGGTCCACAGTCTTATCAATTTTTTGAGCTGTGGCTTTTAAGGAACTAGAAAGCACCTTCACATCAGAAATAATCGAAGCAACATCTTCTCTTTTAGTTGCTAATGTCTCGGAAAATAGTTCAACATTCTTCACTGTTGCTCTAATTGAGGCTTCATTATCAGCAAGCATAGTATTTAAGCGTTTTAATAGTAGATTAGCATTGCCCATAATCTCTGGCACCGCATCTGTTATAGATCCAGAGACAACGGGAGAAGCTTTAATCTCAGGTCGCTCACCCTCTTTTGCTAAAGCGATAAGCAACGGCTCATCAGCTGTGCCAGGTGTAATCTGCACGGCTGCAACACCAGTAAGCGCTTGTGAAACAAGTTGAGCTTGCGAATTTTTGCGAATAGGAATGCCTCTTTGCAAACGAACAACCACCAAAACCCGGCGCGCATCTTTCTCATCAATGCCAATTGAGTGCACCCGGCCAATACGAATACCATTAAACAATACCTGGCTGGCCCGGCTAAGACCTGTAACGGCCCCATTAAAGTAGATTGAATAGTCACGCGTTTGGTTCTCAACTCCCCCCTTTTGCATCCAGAAGGTGAAATTAATCACAGCAATAACAAGAGCAATTACAAAACCACCTATCAATAAATGATTAGCGCGCGTTTCCATTTTCTCAATCCTTCAAATTCAAGCTACAAGAGCTTTTATAAATACCGTCAGCCTTAAAAATATGACGGTCAACCATCATAAAATTCCTAAACCCAATCTTCCAAGAGCATTTAGTTACCTAACTCCCTTGAGCCGTTCCTTGCGCCTTGCGGCCCCGCTCCCCACAAAAGTAAGACTTAATCCACGGATGACCAGGATCTTTGGTCAACTCAGTCGGCGTTCCATTGCGAACAATTCTCCGATCAGCCAAAACAGCAACGCGGTCACATATAGCAAAAATACTATCTAGGTCATGGGTCACCATAAAAACGGTCAAGCCTAATGTCCGTTGCAAATCCCGAATGAGCATATCAAATTCATTCGCGCCAATCGGATCAAGCCCAGCTGTTGGCTCATCAAGAAAAACAATTTTAGGGTCAAGCGCCAAAGCCCTGGCTAACCCAGCGCGTTTGCGCATACCACCCGAAAGCTCAGACGGGTATTTATGCGCCGCATTGGCGGGCAAACCAACAAGGGCTAGCTTCAAATACGCCAACTCATCCATAATATTTTTCGGCAGCGAAATATGCTCACGCATCGGCACTTGAATATTTTGCAAAACAGTCAGCGCTGAAAACAAAGCCCCATCTTGGAAAAGCAAACCAGACCGAGCCTCAACATGACGAAGATCTTTCCCACTCATTTGCGCCGTATCTTGCCCAAAGAAACTTATCTTACCGGCCGAATATCGCTCCAAACCATTGAGACATCTAAGCAAAACGGATTTACCACCACCAGATTGCCCAACAATACCAAGAACTTCCCCTTCATAAACATCCAAATTCAGATCTTCAAAAACAACTTGCGTTCCAAATTGCTTATGCAAATGCCGAACTTCAATAATCGGGTTCATTCTGGGTGTCTCTAAAGCAACCATGTTAAATTCCTATCGCAGTCAGAGCCATAGCAAACGCGGCGTCTAAAATAATCACAAGAAAGATAGATTTCACCACAGAAGCCCGCACATGAGTACCTAATGACTCAGCACTACCTTGCACACGCATGCCTTCTAAAGTACCAACTATGCCTATAATTAAGGCAACAAAGGGTGTTTTAATCAAACCAACATAGAAATGCCGAATATCAACCCCATCATTTAGCCGCTCAACAAAAGACTGTAAGTCAATATTCATCACCTGGTACGCTATCAAAGCACCACCAGCCAAACACATAATATTACCAATAAAAGTCAAAAGCGGCAAAGCTATCACCAGCGCCAGCACTCGTGGCACAATCAATGTCTCAACGGGAGAAATGCCAAGCGCTCTCATTGCGTCAACTTCTTCGCGCATTTTCATCGAGCCTATTTCAGCCGTAAACGCTGCGCCAGACCGCCCTGCAATCATAATCGAGGTAAGCAAAACACCAACTTCACGCAGGGCCAAAATACCAAGCATATCAATTGAAAAATATTCAGCCGAATAGGCACGCAATTGCTCAACACTTTGCTGCATAATCACAGCACCAATCAAGAAGCATATGAGGGAAATAATCGAAACAGCCTTTAAACCAGCATGCTCCATATGATGAACAAGTGATGTAAAACGAAGGCGCCACGGGCGAATGAGCAAGCCTAAAAGAGATTGCGTCACCTGCCCAATCATAGCTGTGATTTCAATAATATCACGTCCAATAGAGACAACTGTCGAGCCAAGATCACGCACAAGGTTCAAAACCATACTGCTTTTTGCCTCATTACCCGCTTTTTCACGAGGGTGACGAGAAATGAGATCAAACAAAATCTGATCCGCTTCACGAACATTAATAATGTGCGGCATAAATCCTTTAGATTTTAAAAGCTCATTCATATCAAGAATAAGCATGGCACCAGCAGTATCCAATCCAGACAAGCCCGCCATATCGACAGTGAGATCTTTAGGGCCCGCACCAGCAGTTCCGCATTTTAGTTTTTTTATTTCTTTGGCAATCCGGCGCACATGAGAAACTTGCCAATCTCCAAAAATCCGCAAGACATACCCATCATTAACCTGGCGCCAATCAAGAGCTGGCCGGGCAGCCTTCTCTTTAGTGCCCATTAAAGAATATCCACCTTGCCGATCTTCCGGTTGGTCATAAGACGCCATAAATAAAACTTCCAAATAATTAAAGCTTTGAGCAAATAAAATTCTTAAAGCTCTAAATTCATATTTTAAGTGCGATCATAGTTAAGATAAAAACTCTAAACATGACAAATCAATAATGATGACCATAAAATTTGCACATTACTTGCATTAAATTCCCGATGGACCATAAGATGAATACCCATTGGTCCAAAGGAATATGAAAACAAATACCCCTATAAGTAATGACATATGTTTTACTCAATACTCATAAATTAACTTTAATCTAGATGATAATGAAATAATACAGCCAAAAGTTGTAAAACATCATTTCAGTACAAAACTTTATAAGAAATAAACGATCGATCAAAATATGCCGCGTTGCACTTTAACGGTTACCCGTCAAAAATGGCCAATTAATGGGAGTTTTCGCATCTATCGCGGCGCCAAACTCCATGCGGAAGTTATTTATGTTGAAATAAAACAAGGTGATATGAAGGGATGCGGCGAAGCGGTGCCCTATGGTCGTTATGGCGAAACCTGTAAATCCGTCATGAAACAAATCAAAGAGGTGAGCAAACTCATTGAAGAAGGCATCACCCGCATGCAACTCTTAAATGCAATGCCTGCAGGCGCCGCCCGTAATGCCATTGACGCCGCCCTCTGGGATCTTGAAGCCAAATACTACAATCAACCACCATCAGTCATGTTAAACATGGGCGAACTAACGCCAGTTTTATCATGTTACACAATCTCACTCGACGCCCCTGAAAAGATGGCTGAAAACGCCCTTCGCGCCCAATACCATCCTCTCTTAAAATTAAAACTTGGTGGTGGCTATGAAAAAGACGCAGCCACAATGCGCGCAGTCAGAAAGGCCCTCCCGCAACATCGCCTTGTTGTTGATGCCAATGAAGGCTGGACAGCACAAACTCTCTTTCCACTATTAGATATTGCTTATGAGTGTAAAATAGAACTTGTCGAACAACCCCTGCCTACTAACCTTGATAATATTTTATATAACATCACATCACCGGTTCCCTTATGCGCAGATGAAAGCTTTCACACCATTGATGACATCGAAGATGTTGCCAAAAAATATCAAGCCATCAATATCAAAACAGATAAAACCGGCGGCCTCACTCATGGGCTAGCAACACTCATGGCCGCCCGCAATGCCAATTTAAAAATCATGGTTGGATGTATGGTCGGCACATCTCTTGCCATGGCCCCCGCTTTTGTCCTCACCAAAGGAGCTGATTGGGTTGATCTAGACGGACCACTCTTACTCTTAAATGACAGAGACAAAGGCCTGAAAGAACATAATGGCATCCTCACTCCGCCAGAAAGAGAACTATGGGGTTAAAAGATAAACCTAAAAGTATCAAGAGCTTAACTTATCCTCAACAACTTTCCCTTCATTCCAGGCAGCTAAAAGATAAAGACTAATCAAAACGCTCGCCCCTGCAATAGCCGCCATCACAAAATACCCTGAAGACCCAACCGCATCATAGAGCGGCCCTGAAATCAAAACGGCTATTCCCATGAACACCCCCATGCTTATGGTCGAATAAACTCCCTGCGCTGTGGCAGATAACCGATCAGGCACAGCCATGCCAATAAAATACATAGCCCCCAAATGCGCCAAACCAAAAGAAAAGGCATGCAAAATCTGTAAAAAAATCACAACCCATAAATCAGGTTCAATCCCCATAAACAGCCAACGCAAACAAGCAGCAAACGCTCCAACAATGATCAAATACACCGGATTAAAACGACGAAGAAAATCGCCTAAATACATAAATAACAAAATTTCAGAAACCACACCAATGGTCCACAAGACACCAATCAACCAGCCTGAGTAACCAAAGTCCTGCCAAAGCCGCGAGGAAAAGCCGTAATAAAAAGCATGGCAAGCTTGCCCTAATCCGGTGCCGATTAAAAACACCCAAAACACAGGATGACGCAACAAACCAAAAACACCATCCCAAGAAATTTTACCCCCCGAGACCGCATCACGAAGCCTGCCCTTTCCTTGCGGTGGCGGTAAATAAAAGGCAGCACAAACAATCCCAATCGCTGCAAAAATCAAGAAGGGCAAAATAATGTCAGGCCCATAAATATCGACCAATACCCCCGTTAATAAACTCCCTGCAATAAAAGCAGCTGACCCCCAAGAACGTGCCCGACCATAACGCAATTGGTTAATTTTCACCCCAATCACAGCCATTGTTTCAGTTAAAGGAATAAGTGAACTTCCAAACACAGCATTAATAGAAGCAATAATAAAAATGGCCCAAAACCCATTAATTTGGCTCATAAAACAAAGAGAAAGGAGTGAACCAAGCGCTAAAATGATCAAAATCTTGCGATAATTCCCCTCATAATCAGCCCAAATACTCACAATTGGCGTGAAAATGATGCGAATAATCATAGGAGCCGCCAAAATAATACTGCTCTGGTCCCCATTTAGCCCCTGACTTTTCAACCAAATTGAAAAATAAGGCAAATAACACCCCACACTCAAAAAGAGCACCACATAAAACAGTGAAAGTTTAAGTTGAAAGGCGCCATCAGTGGTCTGAGAGTCAGTGTTTTTCATGAGCTCAACGATTTATTAGAGATTTCAGTGAATGATATAGGTGTAAAGTCAAAAATTAGACGAATAAAACAAATTGCGAATCACTTAAAGTAGCAACAAACACTCAAACAATGATATGCGCACATGACCCAAGTAAGCTCAAATTCTGTACCTGAAAATGAAGTAACGGAAACGAATGTCAGCAGTGAGGAAGATTACAAACTCATTGAAGGCGCATTGATGCAAAATCCGCGTGGTCGCTGGTTTCTAGAAGAATACATACAGCGAAATCGCCCAGAAGACACGCAAAAACTGCTCTCGGCCATTCAGCGCATTGAAAATACGTTAAGTGAAAAACAAGAAGCTCCTGCCAGTCAAGAGATTGACCCAATTCGCATGAGCATCATTGAGATGTCAAAGGCGATCGCCAAAACGCGCGAAGAAATAGCCTCCATAAAACCCAATGATACTGAAGACAATCAAATCATCACAGCAACAGAAGAGCTGAGCGCAATTGTTGAAGCGACGGAAAACGCTACAAACACAATTCTAGAAGCCGCCGAAGAAATTCAAGAAGCCGCTTGGTCATTGCGCGAAGAAGGTGCCTCTGACACCCCTTGCGATAAAATCGACGAAAAAACCACAGACATTTACACAGCCTGCTCCTTCCAAGATATTACAGGCCAGCGCACAACCAAAGTAGTACAAGCTCTTTGTTACATCGAAAACCGTGTCAATGCGATGATCGATATTTGGGACTTACAAGGTGAAACAGACCAAAGCAACAAAGGCCCCATCCAAGAAAACAATGACACACGCCCAGACAGCCATTTATTAAATGGACCAGCTCTAAAAGGAGACGGGCTAGAGCAAGGTTGTGTCGATTCAATGCTTACTGAAGACACATCAAATGCTTCAGAAACATCTGATCAAAGCATGGTCGATGAAATGTCATTTGATTCAATTAACGAACAATCAGAAGCTGTTCCAAACACAGAACACATGGCCTCAGAAGATGTCGATGCTATGAGCTTCGATGCCATTGACGTCGAAACAAACGTAAGTTCCGAAGAAGAATTCGAAATAGGTGATTTAGAAGCAGCTGAACCCGAAATGTCTGTTGAGCCTGAATTATCAAATGATGACCTCTCAGTTGCAACTGAAGAAGCCGCATTTGATGTTGAAACACCAGCAGAAACTAATTTAGAAACAGAAAGTTTCACTGCAGTTGAGCAGCCTATAGAAGATACCGCTTCAGAAGACCTTGCAGAAAACATGGAAAACATTTCTTTCGAAAGTGAAGAAATCCAATCTGATTTAGGGGAAGAAGCTAACTCTCTAGAGCAATCAATAAACCATGTTGAAAATGACCTAGCAGTTCCAGCTGAAGACAATGCTTTAGCTATCGAACCAGAAGAAATCCTGGCCACTGAACTAGTAACACCAGAAATAAATCCTCTCGATGATAATCAATTAGAGGGCGAAATTGCACTTGAAGAACCATCAGCTTCGCTCGAGCCTGCTCAGTTAGAAACAAACCCTCTTCTTCAAGAAAATCATGATCTTGATGACTTAGATGTTTCTGATTTCGAAACAAACTTAACAGCAACGACAGATGAAACTCCAACAGAAAATTGCCCTCCATTAAACCCAATGGTAATGGAAGATATGCAAGTAGAAACTGTTGCTGAAACTTCATCAGCTGATATGAATCCAGCAGACATGGATTTTGGCGACATCGAAATTACTGACCTTGAAAGCCCAGAAATGAGTGCGAGTGAAATAAAAGAAGAGCCAATCACTTCGCAAGATCAACTAAATAATATCGAAGATCTGGACATTGAAAATTTATCTGAACTCCAAGAACAAATTTTGGTAACAGAATAATCTTATAAAAAATCGCTAATTGTCAGCCTCACCACCTTTAATCATTTATCTCGCTTTTGATTAGCAAAATAAGTCACAAGATCAATTATAACTTGATCATGAGGCTCTCTTATAAATGTCCATGGCAATACGAAATGCCCCTTTTCTCCTGTTTTCGGGTCAATATAAAGCAAACAGGGGCAATCCTTAATCGGGTGTTGTCCTACACCATAGAATATCTCCGCAGGCAATTTACCAACAAGGCCAAAATGGAAATGGGTTTCCGTAATATGAAACGGATACCGAGGGAAAAACGTGGTCAAAACAAAGAGACCAACAAATGATGTGAGAAGCCCAACAATTAGAGAAAAATAAGATCCGTAACGAAAGAAAAGGTAGATGAAAACAAAACTGAGACTAAAAGCAATTGTAGCTCTGTAAAGCGCTAAAAGTCTAGGGCGGCGTCTGAAGTGAGTGCGATAAATTATTTTTTTATCTACCATTCAACCCTAAACTCTACCCAGCAGCAGGCTCAATTAATTCAATCTGTTGAGCAGCCCTTTCAACAAAATTTAAATTTTCAATAAACACTTCAGCACACCGTTGCCAACTAAACTCAAGGGCTTTAGCGCGGCAAACATCCCTGTCTAATTCAAGAGCCCCTAATATAGCCTGCCCTAAGTCCTCATCCAAACAACCTGTCACGCCATTTTCAACAACATCAATCGGCCCTGTTACAGGAAAAGCCGCCACTGGAACACCACTTGCCATCGCCTCAAGCAAAACAATACCAAACGTATCTGTTTTACTTGGAAACACAAACACATCCCCAGAGCTATAGCATTGCGCTAACTCTTCTCCCTCCTTCGCCCCTGTGAAAATAACATCTTCATAAGTTTGTTTAAGGTATTTTAAATGAGGGCCATCTCCGACAACAACCTTAGTCACATCCAAATCAAGTTTTAAAAAAACTTCAAGGTTTTTCTCAGGAGCTACTCTCCCAACATATATTGCAACTTTTTTGTCTCCAAAAAGACGACAATCACGAGGGTGAAACATTTCAGTATTGACACCACGCGTCCAAGAGCGAAGCGAGCGAAACCCTCGCAAGCGCAACTCATTCTCCAAACTCTTCGTCGCCACCATAATACCATCACCAGCATTATGAAATGAGCGAACAAATTTATAGAGAAAAGAAAGCGGAACCGGCACCCGCTCCGTAACATATTCAGGAAAGCGGGTATGATAAGCTGTAGTAAAACTGCGACCATGCTTCAAACAATAAGCTCTTGCTGCCCACCCTATAGGCCCCTCGGTCGCAATATGAATGGCATCAGGTTCAAACTTATCAATTAAAAACGCAATGTTTTTTCGCCGAGCAAAAGACAATCTTATTTCTGGATAAGTTGGGCAAGGGACAGTGTAAAAATCAGACGGTGTTACAAAATAAACCTCGTGACCAAGCTTTATCAACTCTTCTTCCAAGCGTTGATAAGTTCGAACCACCCCATTCACTTGTGGAACCCAAGCATCTGTAGCAATCAATATCCTCATTCAAGCGGCATCTTCAATTTTCAATGGATTAGGCACAATGACCTTTTTATCTTCAGGTTCAATAATAGCTTCACCTTTTACCCAACGGATAATTTCAAATTTACCATCCATCGTTTCACCAATCGCCGTGCAACTTTCAACCCAATCACCAGTATTAAGATAAAGCACATCACCTATTTGCTTCATAGCAACTTGGTGGATATGCCCACAAATCACCCCATCAACACCCCGACTTTCAGCTTCAGTCACCAAGGCATTCTCAAATTCACCAATAAAATTAACGGCCTTCTTAACCCGTTGCTTTAGATAAGCTGAAAGTGACCAATACTCCAAGCCAGCTTTCCGCCGAACCCAGTTGAAATGAGTATTTGCCCAAAGAGCAACATTATATGACCAATCTCCAAGAAGGGCCAACCAACGCGCATGCTTCACAACAATATCAAACTCATCTCCATGAATGACAAGTATTTTTCGCCCATCAGCTGTTTCATGAACATCATTGCGCTTTAATTTAATGCCGCCAATTTCCATCTTGCAATAAGCACGAAGAATCTCGTCATGGTTTCCAGGAACATAAATCATTTCCGTCCCTTTACGAACTCGGCGTAATAATTTTTGGATCACATCATTATGAGATTGATACCACTGAGGCCGGCGCCTAATGCGCCAAAAGTCAATAATATCTCCAACGAGATAAATTTTATCTGCCTCAACTGTTTTAAAGAAATCCAGAAATAAGTCAGCCTGACATGCCCCCAGTCCAAGGTGAAGGTCAGATATAAAAAGGGTCCTGTATTTTCTTTCACAGTCAGCCATAATGGATAGCTCCCAATAAAAACATCTCAAAAGATGTCTAAAATTCAAATTTCATTCTAGAACATTTCATTCATAAGTCTGAAACCAGCCTTAGGTGAAACGTTCTATGACAAAAATATGTATTACGCCTCTAATGTGACAATAAATCATTGCTCATCATTATTTTTCACACTTCTAACCACCTCATTCACGGTTTTGAACCAAAAAAAGCAAATAATCTAAATTTTTGAGTTTAAATATAAAGTTTTTTCGCCTTCTACCTGTAATTCTATCAACAAACACAAAAAAACCAGCCTGAGTCCCCATTCAGGCTGGTTTTCTTGGGTTAGCATTTTAATAAGAAGAAATTAGTTGGATAATCCCTTTAATAACCCCAGAGGACCATCCGCCCCCCATTTCGTCTTCACGCTAACACCAATTATGTCAATAGAACTTTCAGATTCAGCCACCAATCCTGTTGGACGAAGAATATCTCCATCGTCGACAAAAATGTGAGTATAAGCCAAATCAAATGTTACATTTTCATTATATTTATAAGTTGCCCCAACACTCAGCCATAACCGATCCGCATCAGGCACAGTTACCAAACGTTGTGTTGCTTTTTGAATGGGAGACCATTCATAAGCAATTCCAGTCCGTAAAGTTAATTGATCGCTATAATCATACTCAATTCCACCAGAGAGAAAATAACCATCATCCCAATTTCCCTCAATAGTAAGTGGTTGAGCACCTGCAGCTACATTACCCGGATTAATCGTAGTAACCGCAGCACCTGTATCCTTATCAAGTAATTCAACAGTTTTAAAAATACTCCAATTTGTCCATTCGAATGTACCTAAAACCCGCAAATTAGAAGTAATATCCTGGCGCAAACTCACTGTAACAATTTCCGGTAAATCCAAATCAGCTTTTACAAACTGGGTACGAGAAGGAAGCCCGTCAATATCCAAAGTTCCCTCTAATGTATTTTCAATGCGAGAACGATAACCAACACCAATAGATGTGCCTTTAACCGGACGCCATAATAATCCTGCTGTAAATCCAAATCCCCAATCTTCAACATTCACATTGGCACTAGGATCGTTTACCGCAGCTCCTCCGGTGATAACGGCTTGTTTTAAGTTTAAATCTGCAAATTGAGCTTGCAAACCAACACCAATGGCCAAAGTATCTGAAACTTGATATCCAACTACTGGATTAAAATTAAATGTCTTTAATTCCGCCTCTCTAAAGTCATACTGCCCGGCATATACATTTTCATCAGCTTCCGAAGCGAGGCCAAAAGGAGCATTAAAACCATAACCAATTGTAAGCTTATCATTTATTCGCCACGCTGCATAGCTGGCGGGAACAAATGCCACTTTATCAATGTCATTGGGGCCAGAAGGTAATCCACCAAAAAGCCCACCAACATTTTGTGCCAATGCTTGATTGTCGGCGGCATCAATTTCAGCAGAGGGTAATAAAACTGAAGCATGGCTTTCGGTTGTTAAACCTTTACCTGCAGTTGCAATCCCAGCTGAATTCCAATAAATCGTGCTCAAATCATACCCCGCCGCATTACCAGCAAAAGCTGCTCCTAATGATGAGGTCGACTGCTCACGTATGGCAAAACCACCGGCCTTAGCATCAGAGCTATAAAATTGTAAGGAGAAAAAACTGGAAAGAAAAAGACAAAAAGAACAGGAAAACAAAAAAGAAGCTGACCTTGTTTTACACAAAGATCTAACAAAACCCTGACGAAGGAACACCATACAAACCCTCCCACTCAAACACGACTATATTTACACAACACTGACGCAACTATGACAAATTTATGAAACTTGACTACGTAAACTCTAACCAAGAGAAATTAGTTGCGCAATCAGGAGGAGTCGGTATTTCTGATCACAACCTCTGAATGAAAAAAATATTAGCCTATGAAAAACATATTCTAAAATGAAAACTTTCAGTCCCTAAAGAAAAATAGCTCAAATAATACAGCAGCTTAAACAATCATCATCCAGAGACATTGCCATAAAAAAAAGGACCGCTTAAATAAGCAGTCCTTAAAATTGAATCTAAAAATGTTGCGGCTATGTCACAAATTTCGAAAGCTGTGACATAAAAATCCTCAACTTTAGCGTCTCAAAGGAATAACAATCTTATTCCCTGCGGCATGAATAACCATGGTGTGACGACGAGAACTCTTTAAAGAAATGCTCATGCTGCCACTAATTCCACCACCCCAGAAAGAAAGGTTTGATCTAAATTTAGAAGCTTGCCCATTAAGAGAACCGCTTTTTGCGTATTTACTCTCACTCCAAGATCCTGAAACACTTCCACCATTCACACGTGCATTAACACGCACATTGATAAAATATCCAGGGCCCGAGCATTTCAAAGAAAAAGCCACCTTCTTACCCGGCACTTTATAACGCGCCCGGCATTTAACTCGTTCACGGTTACCAGAAATTGTCGCCACAGCACCGGCACTTCTCCAGCTGCCTGCAACTTTCTTAAATGGGTTCGCCGCACTTGCTGAAGCACTGCCAGTAAATGTAAACGCAATCACGAGTAATAATGCAGATGCAATCCCCGTAAAAAATGAAGAGTGTTTTTTCGCATTTACAGCTCTTTGCATAAATTTCATAAAACTAAATCCTTAATTCCTATACATATTTTATGATTAGCTCTTTGGTTTTGCAAGCTTTTCACGGCAAGTTGAAAGAATGATAGCCGGCAAAATAAAGAGATCTGCCAAAACCGCTGCAATCAACGTTGTCATAGCTAAACTACCAAATTGCCTCATTGAGGGCAATTCACTTAAAATTGTCACTGCGAGACCACAAACCAAAACCATGGTTGTAAGCATTAAAACTGGGCCGATATGCACCAATGTATTATAAACAGCCTTTTCCTGGCTATCAGTGCGCTGGCGCTCCAAGTGCAAACGGTTCAAGAAATGGATGCTATCATCCACCGCTAGACCAAAAGCAACAGTGAGACCAATCACACTGGCATATTCAAGACCAAGATTACTGATAAATAGCATGGCACCAGCCGCCGCAATCGGTAGCAAATTCGGTACAATAGATAAAAGTGCAACTTCTCTTGAACGAAAGGCAAAGCCGATTAAAATAATCACCATCAATACGGCTGCAGCCAAACCACGATTAAGTTGATTAATCATCGTCGAACTTTGAATAGCAGACACAGAAGAAAGTCCTGTGACACGTATATTCATTTTATGACCTTCAGGTAATTTCTTATGCAGCTCATCTTCAATGCCCTTCAAAATTGGCAAAGTGTCTTTCGCATCAATATCAGGAACACGTCCAGTGATGATGGCAGCATTGCTTTTTTCATTCACAAACCGATAAAGCAAATGAACAGGCATCTTGTCTAAATACTCACCAACAGATTTCGGCTCTGCACTTTTCTCACCCTGATTTTCCCGAAGCCACCTTCGAAGCGCAGCAACAGACCAAACATTAGCGACCCCAGCTTGCTCCTCCATAATCCGGTGTGCTTCTTCAATCGCATTTAAAACTTCAACATCTTCACGAAGAGATTTATCCGCCGGCCACTCAATTAAAATATGAAGTGGTGTTGCCCCTTCAAGGAATTGATCAATTCGGCTAGATGTCTCAACTGATTGCTTACCTGCTGGCACCTGGTCAGAAAGACGGTATTGTGCCTGCAACTGGCTATGCATAATCGTAAAGAGAATTGCCATTGAAATACCAACGATAGTCATTGCCAAGTGGCGAGGCTTTACAAATCTTGAAATCTTGCCAGAAAACTCTTCCATCCATTTAAGGGCTTTATTGTGCTTTTCTTCTTCGGCTCTAAACTTGTCTTCATTGCCAAGCAGCAAACACGTCAAAGTTGGCACAACAAGAATAACAGCAGCAAACGCCATCAAAGTAGCAAGCGCTGCGGCCAAACCAAACTGACGAATAAGACCACTATCAGTAAGCGCAAGTGATGCCATCGCAAGAGAGGTCGTCAAAGATGTGAGTACACAAGCCGGCCCAACATTCAGAACAGCTTCTTTCGTCGCTTGAAAACGATCTAGCCCTTTAGTGATGTTTCTTCGAATGGAGTAAACCATATGCATCGCATCAGAGAGCGCAATTACCATCACAAGCGGAGGGATAACATTAATAAAGGTATTTAACTGAAAGCCCATGTGCCCGAGAAGTCCAAGTGACCACAGCACAGAAAGAGCCGGACAAACAGACGCAATAAATACAAGTGTAGGACGACGGAAAAATGCTAAACTAATTGAAAAACCAACGATAAAGCCAATCGTATTAAAAATCAGACGGTCGCGCTTAATCGCAGATTTAATCTCCTGCCGCATCACAGGAATTCCAGCCACCTCAATACTAAAGCCTGGATAATCTTCTAGAGCTTGCTCTGCAGTCTGGCGAACATCCGTCATCGCTGCAGACATATCTTTACTAGAGCGAATTTCATTTTTAATAGAAAGCACAACAAGCGCAATTTGCGTACCTGTTGGGTCAGGTTTGGACATCATCTTGCCATAGACAAGCGGATGCTCTTTGATAACCTTCTTAACAATGTCAAACCCTTCCCCATCTTTAGGAATATCATGAGGAATAATCGGCGGTGCATAACCATCCTTATTGGGCGGTCCCCGCATTGAGAACATGGAAATAGCGCCATCAACACTATCAACAAACTCAAGTTCCTGGTGAACATTGCGAATAGATTCAAGACCTTTAGGGCTTAAAAGATCTTTCCCCTCAATCATGACCAAAACGTCACGCTCACTAGAAGGGAACAAATCACTCATGACCTTATAATCAGCAAAAACAGCAGATTTAGAGCGAAACAAATCACTCAGTGCATCATCTGTTTCCAACTTTATAATGCCAGTGGCACAAAATGCTGAAAAGACCATCAACGCGACCAGGGCAATGTAAGGAGATCGCAGCGGTAATAAACCTATTTTTTCAAACCCAAATCCAAGTGACTTCATACGTACACTCAATACTCTTTATACAAAAGGTTCCAATATTGCCTCAAAATGAGGATTAAGAAGCAGCCTCTACAATATCAAAACAATCATGTTCAAATGAATGAACCTTTATAAATTTCAAAACACTAAACTATTGAACTATGTTCATAAATTGAACTTATTTCAAATATGGTAACAATTCTAAAAAGTGTCTTAGAAAAACAATCCGCCGTTCATCCCACCAAATCTTTTAAATTTCGTTTAAAAAGCAGGAATCAAGCCAAATATTTTATCTTCGCTAAAACTTTTTATGTAATAACGAGAAAATACAACTTTGTGTCAATTTGCGCGATTTATGGTTTACACAACACCATCTGTAAAGTTAATTCTGTGTAACCTGGCTCACTTATAGATCAATTTGTCGTAAATTGGCAATATTTAACGGCCCAGGCCCTTTTCCAAGCAACATATGCTGAGAGGCTTGTAAACGCTCATTTAGCCAGTTTCGTGCGTTAACAACGGCCCATTGCTCAGATTTCCCAGCATCTTTACCATAAATCAAATTAGCTGCAAGGGCAGATGCCAAAGCACAACCTGTTCCATGGTGGTGCACCACATCAACCCAATCTGAAACAAACACATCTGTTCCATTTGCATGAGCAAACACGTCTATGGCCTTTTTATTGCTCCTGAATTTCTCCTTCAACTCAGAAGGCTTCTTTTCATTATCCAGTTGAGCATCATAAAAATGCCCTCCCTTTAATAATACAGAACGAGAGCCAAGCCCCAATAAGTGAGAGGCTTGAGTTTTAAATTGTTCAATTACCTCATCATCAGACGAATAGAGCTGATAATTTAGTGGTGCTTGATCCAGCAACAAAGCAGCTTCATGCAAATTAGGCGTAATTACATCAGCCAAAGGAAATAAATGTTCAACTAAAGCAGCTCGCACAAGCTCACCTCCAAGAGCTGCCCCTGTTCCCGACATAAGCGGTGTATCAACCACAACAATCAAGTCATCCGCTTGCTCAAGAAAGCGGCGTACCAAAGAAGCAATAGACGCTGAGCCAATCATCCCAATTTTAACCGCTCTGATTGGCAAATCACTAAACACAGCATCAAGCTGCGCTTCAATAGATGACAGAGGTAATAAATGGATATCTTCAACAGAAACCGTGTTTTGCGCCGTAACAGCGGTAATAACAGACGCCCCATGAACTCCAAATGCCGCAAAAGCTTTCAAATCAGCCTGAATACCAGCCCCACCAGAACTATCAGAACCAGCAATCGTTAATGCAGCATAAGGAGCATTCCCATCTATCATATCCTTATTGAACCTATTGCTTTAAAATTTGCTCTGGTAATTCATCGGGCACCAACAAACCTTCAATAGATTGCAAACCTTCAAAATTTTCTAGTAACCAGGTTGAAAAACTATTCAATGAAATCCAGCTTCCCCACCAATCAAGGGTTGAGTTGATAAAGAGAAAACCAACAAAAATCAGCATAACGCCCATAACCTTTTCAATAGTGCCCAAATGACGCTGGAATTTCTTCAAAAATCTCAAAAATGGACGCACAGCGATGGCCGCCAACATAAAGGGAACCCCAAGCCCAATTGAATAAGCAAGGAGCATAGAAACACCGCGCCCAATCTGACCACTATCAGCTGCAACAGACATAACAGGAGATAAAATCGGACCAATACAAGGTGTCCACCCAAAAGCAAAAGCAAGCCCCATAACATAAGCACCAATAACACTCACACTTGTAGAGTTCGTCTGAAAGCGCGTATCACGATATAAAAGGCCAATTTTAAAAATTCCCAAAAAGTGCAAGCCAAACAAGACGATAACACCACCTGCAATTTGAGTGAGCAAGATTTTGTGCCCATGTAACAATTGCCCAAAAGCTGAAGCGCCAGCCCCAAGTGCCACAAAAATAGTCGTAAAGCCAAGCACAAAGAAAACAGACGAAAGAATTATCCGTGCATGCATAGCAGGCGAAATACTTTCTTCAGAATTAGCCAGCTCGTCAAATGTCACACCGCCTAAATAACAAAGATAAGGCGGCACCAATGGCAATACACAAGGAGAGAGGAAACTAATCAACCCTGCCAACCCAATCGAAAAATATAAAATAATATCAGCCATTTAATGCTCCAAAAAAATCTCTCGTAAAAAAGACATGTCTCTTAAAAAGACCTTCTAATAATTATAATTGGGCTTAGCCCCTAATCACGAACAGCTGGTGTTTCCACCTCAAGCCCATTTCCGCGCCAGTTTAAATAAAGTTCCAAATTCACATAAGCGTCGGCCCCAAACGCATAAGTCTTTGCTCGAACAAGTTTGTTGCAACTACGAAACCGGCGATGCAACGAACCAACCTTTTGCCAAGCCACTCGATAGGCCGGAAAACCATTAGACTGCCCCTGGCTTAAAAGGGTAGAACGCAGTTGCTTACCGTAATTATTTTCATGACAATGAGCACAAGACATATCTAGTTGCCCCCGTCTTTTAAAATAAAATGCCTTCCCCTTTTCATAAAAAGGTTTGGCAAACCCATCAACCTTCACCCGAACAGGTCGCCCTTTAGCTTGCGCGCGAACAAAAGACGTAAGTGATAAAAGCTCCTTACTTTCATATTCAAAAGGTTGAACTTTTTGATAGGACTTTCTGCAAATATTTATGCGTTGTTCTAAATTAATAAGACGTTTCAAAGGCGCATAATATTGCGGGTAACGCACCCCCACTTCACTCATGGAAATAGAAGAGTTCCCATGGCATTTAGAGCAAGATTTACTTGTTTTATTAGGCTTTTGCCTCCACAAAACTGCCCCTTCACTAACATATTTAAGCCCAGGGTTTTCACCTAAATTATCCTGCAGCGCCTGAATATCTTTTTTTGAATAATAATATCCAGACCAAAGATTTGATAAAGGATGCCCCTTAACAGCCGGAACAATCGATTTATCACGGCCATTGCCAGCAAACGCAGTCTCAAAAATAAATAAAACGGCAACGGCATAAACAAACACAAACAGCAGGCTTACAATGAGATGCTCTTTAAAAAGCTGAGCTTGATTATGATAAAAAGAAAAAATCAATGAAACAGCCCTATTTTAAAGTCTTCAAAAAGCTCAAAATATCTTCAATATCTTGAGCACTCATAATCGGTTGATCAACATACTCATCAGCAACTCTGGTAAATCCATCAATGCGGTAATAAGCCGGCATAATTGTTTCAGGAAAAACCAGCTTTGCATTCACCAATATCAATCGTAATTGACCATCTTTATAGCGCGTCGCAACCCCATCTAAAGTTGGGCCAATTTCCCCCATGTCACCATATGTATCAGGATTTTTCTTTGCCAATTCATGAAACTTATCAATCACATGACATTGAAGACAATTGCCCTTCTCACGGTCAATAATTAACGCCTCACCACGCTTCGGATTCCCGGCCTTTCCGGTTAAAGATTTTTGAATAGATTTGGATTGAATAAGATTAAAAACTTCATATTCAACTAATTTAGAACTTTGTTTTTGTTGCTTTTTTGGGGTTGGCTCAGCTGCTCTTAAACCACTCACACCAATCAAAACCACCATTAACAACGAAATAATCCAAAAAAACGCACTCATTCTAAAAGACACAAAAAACCAAGCTCTTAAAAACCGAGCATTCAGATTCAATCTGTGCGTAGTTAAGTTCGTCATCCAGTACCTAAATAATCAATCATTAAAAGAGCTAGATTTAGCATTTCTTTGAATGAATGGGCAGCATAAAATCTTTAAATCCATAAATACAAAAATTTATAAATTCACAAAGACGCATATAAATAGGAAAGCACGACAAAAGATACTGATCAAGCAGAATTCACCTCTCTCTCCCTATCGTGATGAAAAGTGAGTGGTAAAATACTTAAATCATTGAAAAATTTAAAAATAAGAAAACTTCCCATTTAAAAAATCATGCAATTTCATCAAATGGGAAGTAAATAAACCCTAATGCAAGAAGTTTTAAACCGTTTCAAACAAGCCTTGTAAATCAGCCAAGGTCGGTCTCGCATCAGCTTCAGTATAAATTTTCAAAGCACCGGTAAAATCTTGCCCCTTAGAATAAGAACTCTCAGTGATAATGGTTGCAATGCCCGCCCCTTTAGAAGAAGCCAAGCCTTGAGCAGCATCCTCAATCGCCAAACAAGAAGAAGCGGGTAAATTTAGCTCATCTAAAGCTAGCTGATAAATCGCAGGATCCGGCTTTTTACGAGGCACACGATCACCTGTTGCATAAACTTCAAACCAAGAAAGCGCATGCGGCCCAATTGTAGCTTTTAACAAACGTTCTACATTCACATGGCTTGTTGTTGTTGTTATCGCAAGTCGAATGCCTGCTTTTCTAGCATCTTCTAGTAAGGTTTGAATTCCAGGACGAAGTTCAATTCTTCCCTCATCCATCATAGCCACATAGTTCTCTGTTTTTTGCGCATGAAGCTTTGCAATATAATTCTGAGTAAAAAAAGTCGTCTCTAATCCGGTTCGCTGCACATGATATAAAATGCGTTCTTTACCACCGGTTACACTCAAAAGTTCATGATAAAGCGGTTGGTCCCAATGCCAATCTAAGCCAGCTTGAACAAATGCCTCATTAAATGCAGCTCTGTGCACTTCTTCAGTTTCCGCCAATGTTCCATCAACATCAAAAAGCAAAGCTTCAAGCATAGCGTTAACCCCTCACAATTTCATCAAGTGGAAAGAGAATTTTGAGCAAATCAGACATTTTCTCTAAAACACCATCAGGTGAAAGCGTAGCAACCGGTGTTTTGCAATAGCCATATTCAACAAGAAAAACCGTCATCTCCAACGCTTCAGCAGCACCGCGATCAGCACCACTATCACCAACGAGCAAACAATCATCTGTATCAATACCGAGTTTATCAGCACAAAGTTGCAACGTTTCCGGATCAGGTTTGCGTTTGGTATCTGCCGTCCCGCCAACGATCGCATCAAAATAAGCGGTCATATTCAACTGATCGAGCGCCACTTCAGTAATTCCTTGTGGTTTGTTAGTGCAAAGCCCAACCTTTATCCCACGTGCACGCAAAGTGCTAAGCACATGCTCAACACCGTCATATATCACCGTGTTATCAACCGGTGCTTCAGTGTAATGCTTTAATACCCCATCAATGATGACCTGTTCTTTGTCATCATGTGGCATGTTCCGCGCATCAAAAGCACGCTCAACCAATTTAGGAACACCGCCACCAATCATGAAACGCACTTCATCAAGAGTAAATGCAGGTAACCCCTCATCCTCAAAAGCACAATTTAACGCCCGCGCAATATCCGGGGCACTATCAATTAAAGTGCCATCAAGATCCATGATAACGGCCTTAGGCCAGTCTTTTTGAGATAATCTTTCACTCATCTTTGTTATTTTCCCCATGAAGTCTCACGTCCGTAATAAGCAATCATTTATTACGGGCTATTATTTCACTGATAACTAAAAGTGGTGCCTTAAACGTCCATTTGGGCCCTCTTAGGTCCACCAGGCACCTTACCGAGCGGCCAGCGCTCCAGCACGAATGGCTTCAATATTTTCTTTATATTTCCCACCATTGAAAACACCAGAACCAGCCACCAAAGCATTTGCTCCAGCTTCTGCAACCATATGAACAGTCGATGGATTAACCCCACCATCCACTTCCAAATGAATAGGACGATCGCCAATCATTTTGCGAATATTGCGTATTTTCTGGCATTGGCTCTCAATAAAACTCTGCCCACCAAACCCAGGGTTCACAGTCATCACCAAAATAAGGTCCACCTTATCAAGCACATATTCAATCACGCTCTCAGGGGTCGATGGGTTAAGAGAGACACCAGCCTTCGCACCAAGGGAGCGAATAAATTGAAGCGATCGATCAAGGTGCGGTCCAGCTTCTGCATGAACCGTCACAATATCAGACCCTGCTTTAACAAAGGCTTCCAAGTAAGGGTCAGCAGGTGCAATCATTAGATGCACATCCATCACCTTTTTTGTATAAGGGCGAATAGCTTCAACAATACATGGTCCAAACGTTAAGTTCGGAACAAAATGACCATCCATCACGTCAACATGTACCCAGTCACACCCCGCTTCATCAATCGCTTTCACCTCTTCACCAAGGCGAGCAAAATCAGCAGAAAGAATAGAAGGAGCAATCAAAATATCGTTGTGTGACATGTTATCTGACATATTATCTGACATGGGCAATAGTCTCTTTTTAAAGCTTATTAATTTTCATTAAAGTTCATATCATTCATAATCCCATCCGCTGGATCCCCATCAAGCTTACCGTCAAGAAAAACCCGACTTGCTCTGAAATCCGCTTCAGTTAAAGTAATGAGATCTTCTTTTTTCAACTCTTTGTCACGAGAGGCAAACAAGCGGTTCGCTTGCCTTAATCGTGCCCGATCAAGAGCATTACGGATAGATCGCGCATTCGCAAAATGCGAAAGTTGCATACGAATAGGTATATATTCACTCAAAGCTTGGCGAGCGCAATCACTAAGTTGATAGCTTTGTTCAGCAAGCATCAGGTCAGCAATTTGCTCCAACTCATCAGCTGTATAATCAGGAAAGTCTAGATGGTGCGCAATCCTCGAGCGCATGCCCGGGTTACTTTCAAAAAACTTATCCATTTTATCCTTATAACCAGCCAAAATAACAACCAGGTCATCACGGTGATTTTCCATCACTTGTAATAAAATCTCAATAGATTCACCACCATAATCCCGCTCATTCTCCGGCTTATAAAGATAGTAAGCTTCATCAATAAATAAGACACCACCCATAGCCTTCTTTATGATCGCTTTGGTTTTAGGAGCAGTATGACCAATATATTGCCCCACCAAATCATCACGCGTCACAGAAACAAGATGCCCTTCACGAACATATCCAAGACGGTGTAAAATCTCTGCCATGCGCAAGGCAACGGTGGTTTTACCCGTACCAGGATTTCCTGTAAAATTCATATGCAAGGTAGGCGTTTCAGAGGTTAAACTAAACCGCCGACGCAAACGGTCAACCAACAAAAGCGCTGCAATTTCTTTAATCCGCGTCTTCACCGGCACAAGACCAACCAGCTCATTATCAAGCTTATCAAGAACTTCTTGAACCTGAGATTTTTCAAACTCGGCTTGCAAATCAACCGCAGCATCATCAGGTAATTTTTCTATATCAACTTCGTTTTCTGTCGTCTCAGTGTCACTCATATCATCATCACAATCTAAAACTTAAAATTCCGGGGAAAGGTATGGTGGCAGGAAATCACCTGCCACCTACTATCATTGAGCAAACCTTTATGGTCGCTCCCCTTCAGGTTTATCGGCAGCATATGAGTCAATAGAATACCCAATATTGCGGCCTTCACGGTTCTGACGATGAAGTCTAAAACCAGGCTCTGATGAAGGACGGTTCACAATGTACGACATACGCGGCGCTTCCCAGCCATGCGTGTTATCAAACGCAGTAACCCGAATATACATATCCGGAAAAGTTTTCCGACATTCATTAATTTCCATCAAAATCCCGGCAGGATCTTTCAGGTCAAACATCGGCAAACCAAACATCTCCCAATAAGTATTTCGAGGATGCGGATCATCGGTATATTCGACATTTACAGCCCAGTCATTTTTAAGGGCATATTTAATTTGAGCTAAAATTTGCTCATCTGTTAGGTCTGGCAGGAATGAAAATTGTCCCTGAGTAACCCGTTTAGCAGGATTAGGCATAGCCATAATATTAGTCTCCTTAAAACTAGATTGATTAGTTGCTTGGTGTAGCTGTTGGTGCAAAGTCTGATGTATCAGTTGATTCATAATTAAACGTCACATCTTTCCAGGTAGACAATGCAGCCTTCAATGGTGAACACCATTTCGCAGCAGCGTTAAGAATTTCAGGACCTTCATTCACATAATCACGTCCTTCATTTCTTGCTTGAATCATACATTCAAGCGCCACACGGTTCGCAACCGCACCAGCTTCAATGCCATCAGGGTGACCAATCGTACCACCACCAAACTGGAGAACAACATCTTCACCAAGGTGTTGGATCAACTGATGCATTTGACCAGCGTGAATACCACCAGAGGCAACAGGCATAACCTTATTCAGAGACGCCCAATCCTGGTCAAAGAAAACACCATTTTCATAGTTCGTTGGGTTGTATTCTTCACGCATATAGTCATACCAACCACGTGTCATAGCCGGGTCACCTTCGAGCTTACCAACAACAGTACCGCCGTGAAGATGATCAACACCTGCAAGACGCATCCATTTCGCAATCACGCGGAAAGAAATACCGTGCGTTTTCTGGCGAGTATATGTGCCGTGACCAGCACGGTGCAAGTGAAGGATCATGTCATTATCACGTGCCCATTTCGACATTGATTGAATTGCCGTGTAACCAATCACAAGGTCAATCATGATGATACAAGAACCAAGTTCCTTGGCAAACTCCGCCCGTTTATACATTTCTTCCATAGTACCAGCGGTCACATTAAGGTATGTACCTTTCAGCTCACCTGTCGCAGCTTCAGCTTTATTCACAGCTTCCATGCAATAAAGAAAGCGATCACGCCAATGCATAAAGGGTTGGGAGTTGATATTTTCGTCATCTTTGGTAAAGTCCAGACCACCTTTAAGGGCTTCATAAACAACACGGCCATAATTTCGGCCAGAGAGACCCAATTTAGGTTTAACGGTTGCACCAAGTAAGGGGCGACCAAATTTATCGAGACGTTCACGTTCCACTACGATGCCAGTCGCCGGTCCGTCGAAAGTCTTGACATAAGCCACTGGAAACCGCATGTCTTCCAAACGCAGCGCTTTCAGTGGCTTAAATCCAAATACGTTACCAATAATAGAAGCCGTTAAGTTCGCAATAGAACCTGGCTCAAACAAATCAAGATCATAAGCAATATAAGCAAAATATTGATCATCTGAATTTGGAACAGGGTCCACGCGGTAAGCTTTCGCACGGTACTTTTCCGAAGCTGTCAAACGGTCAGTCCAAACAACTGTCCATGTCGCTGTCGAACTTTCACCTGCAACCGCAGCAGCGGCTTCAATAGGATCCACACCATCTTGAGGGCTAATACGAAACATCGCAATAATATCGGTATCTTTGGGTTCATAGTCAGGTTCCCAATAGCCCATTTTGCGGTATTCCATAACGCCTGACTTGTAACGGTCTTTACCGGTTACAGTCTTTGCACCTTTATCCATGTCTTTTCCTTTCAGTTTTTTAAGTCTGTCTCACTCCCAAATAAGGCCTAAGACAAACATGACATTAAGATCTCTTGTTTTGGCACCTACGAAATGGTGAACCCCTTAAAGGGGGCCTAGCACGTTAAAATGCTGCTAGGCCAATCCACCATTTAAGATGCTGTTACCGGATCAAGATCACCCGAGGCATAGCGTTTCGCCATATCTGCCATAGGGATCACTTTGATTTTAGAGGCATGGCCGGAGGTACCAAATGCCTCAAAACGATCCTCACAAACTTTTTGCATCGCTTCACGCGCAGGCAATAAGAATTTACGAGGGTCAAATTCTGACTTCTTAGTTGTCGCAACTTTACGCATCGCACCGGTTGCCGCCATACGAAGGTCTGTATCAATATTCACTTTGCGAACACCAAATTTGATGCCTTTAACAATCTCTTCAACAGGCACACCATATGTTTGAGGCATCTCACCACCAAACTCATTGATGATGTCTTGCAAATCTTGTGGCACAGAAGATGAGCCATGCATAACGATGTGCGTATTCGGCAAACGTTTGTGAATTTCAGCAATTGTATCAATTGAGAGAATGTCGCCTGTAGGCGGGCGTGTGAATTTGTAAGCACCGTGCGATGTACCAATCGCCACAGCAAGCGCATCAACTTTTGTCTCTGTTACAAATTGGACGGCCTCTTCAGGGTCGGTTAAAAGCTGATCTTTATCAAGCTCACCTTCAAACCCATGACCATCTTCAGCTTCACCTTTACCTGTCTCTAGTGAGCCAAGGCAACCAAGCTCACCTTCAACAGATGCACCAACCATGTGTGCAAGGTCAGAAACGGTTTTCGTCACACCAGCATTGTAATCATAATCAGCTGGAGTAGACGCATCTTCTTTCAAAGAGCCATCCATCATCACTGATGTAAACCCGTGCTGAATAGCCGACAAACAAGTCGCAGCATTGTTACCATGGTCCTGGTGCATACAAAGCGGAACATCAGGATAGATTTTTTCCAATGCTTCAATCATAGAAGCCAGCATAATGTCATGCGCATAACCACGCGCACCACGGCTTGCTTGAATAATCACAGGCGCATCACACTTTTGAGCCGCATCCATAATTGCTTGACCCTGCTCCATATTATTAATGTTAAACGCAGGCACGCCAAAATCTTGCTCGGCGGCATAGTCAAGTAATTGTCTTAATGTAATTCTAGCCATTTCAATTTAACTCCTAAATCTTTTATTTCTTTAATGTGGCTCTAACTTTAAACGTTTAGATCATGCTGTTTAAAACACTGAGTTTGCATACATCTCTAATGTAAGTTGAGCAACCTAATGCCCTAAAAACTCGTGTCTTTTTTAATCAATTTCAGTGATCTTTTTCTCTTTCGTTTAAAATTATCGCCTATATGGGCGCTTATTAATAATTTAAGTCTTTTCTTTTCTAGTCTCTCGTCAGTGCTACCACTCCTGGTAACGCCCGACCCTCTAACCACTCAAGGAACGCTCCTCCAGCTGTTGAGACATAAGTAAAATCAGAAGTCACATTAGCAGCATTCAAAGCCGCTACCGTGTCTCCACCACCAGCAATCGTTGTCAATTGCCCTTCGATGGTTGCTTGGGCAGCTGCTCTGGCGAGTGCAAAAGTTCCTTCTCCAAATGGAGAAATTTCAAAAGCACCAAGCGGGCCATTCCAAACCAACGTTTTGCAACCTGATAATTTTTCAACCAACCCCGCAACAGATTGCGGACCAGCATCTAAAATCATCTTATCTTCAGGAACAGCATTCACATCCACCACTTCGTTCGCCGCTCCTTCAGCAAATTCGCTTGCCACAACAACATCAGTTGGCAAAACTATTTTGCAACCACTTTCAGCCGCACGACCTAAGATGTTTTCAACGGTGTCGATATAATCAGGCTCACAAAGAGATTTCCCAACTTGAACACCTTGCGCAAACAAGAACGTGTTTGCCATGCCGCCACCAACAATAACCATGTCCACTTTGTTAACGAGGTTCGTCAGCAATTGAATTTTGGTTGAAACTTTCGCGCCGCCAACCACAGCAGCCACTGGACGTTTCGGCGCTTCAAGTGCAGCTTTAAGAGCGTTCACTTCAAGCATCATCAACGGGCCTGCAAAAGCTGGCAGATGGCGAGCAATACCCTCAGTAGACGCATGCGCACGGTGCGATGTTGAAAACGCATCACTCACATAGAGATCACCTAACGCCACCAACTCAGCAACAAAGGCAGGGTCATTATCCGTCTCACCTTTATGGAAACGTAAATTCTCCAACACACAAACATCACCGTTAGAAAGAGCAGCTACAACAGTTTCAGCCTGTTCCCCAATACAATCAGGTGCAAAACTCACTTTTGTATCAGGAAGCAATTCAGCAACCTTTTCTGCAACAGGCGCAAGCGAAAGGGAGGGGTCAACCTGGCCACCCGGGCGACCAAAGTGAGTCATAATAACAACCCGGGCACCTCGTTTTGTAAGCTCACGCACTGTTGGCAAAAAACGCTCAATTCTAGTCGCATCAGAAATCACACCATTTTGCATAGGGACGTTTAAATCAGCCCGCACCAAAACACGTTTTCCAACAACATCAGCATCATCAATGGTTTTTAATTTATCTAAAGCCATTTCAGTCATATCTCATCCCCCCTTATGCATTGCCCGTAACACGGCGCGCCGCATCAACAACTTTGTCTGCTGTAATTCCAAAATGTTCATAAAGGGCGTCCCAGGGACCAGAAGCACCAAATCCGCTCATACCAATAAATTGACCATTAGATCCAAGCCATTTGCTCCAACCTTGCTCAACAGCTGCTTCAACACCAACACGCGGCGCATCACCAAGAACATTCCATTGATAATCAGAAGATTGAGCTTCAAACAATTCCCAACAAGGAAGCGAAACAACAGCCACTTTCAAGCCATCAGCTTCAAGAATTTTAGCAGCCTCCATTGCGATAGAAACTTCAGAGCCCGTGCCAATCAACGTCACATCGCGCTCACCGTCAGCTTCTTTCAAGACATAACCGCCTTTGGCAGATTTATTTTCTTCAGTAGCATCAGTACGAAGCAGTGGCAGGCCTTGACGCGTAAGTGACATGATCGCAGGTGTTTTATCTTGCAACACAAACGCTTCCCAACACTCAGCACATTCAACACTATCAGCCGGACGGAAAACATTGATGTTCGGCATTGCCCGAAGTGAAGCTAAGTGCTCAACAGGCTGATGGGTCGGTCCATCTTCACCAAGGCCGATTGAGTCATGGGTCATCACATAACCAACAGGCTGTTCCATAAGAGCAGAAAGTCGAATGGCTCCCCGTGCATAGTCAGAAAAAACAAGAAACGTACCTGAGTAGGGTAAGAATCCACCATGCAAGGAGAGACCATTCATCACAGCGCCCATGCCATGTTCGCGAACACCATAGTGTATATAATTGCCATCAAACTGGCCTCGATTGACCGGCTTATATTGATCTGTTTTCGTACCGTTAGATCCGGTAAGGTCAGCCGAACCACCCACCATGCCAGGAATAACGGGTAAAATTTCATCCAAAACTTGTTTTGAAGAAACACGTGTCGCCAAGGCCTCACCACCAGCAACAAATTTTTGTTTTACATTCACAACCGCATGTTGAAGGCTCTTTTTAACCGCATCACTCATTGGTTTCACAAGTTCAGCTTGCCCAACAGGCGTCAACCCATTGTACGCTGAGAGCCAGGCGTTGCGCGTCTCACCGCCTTTGCGGCCAACTGCACGCCAAGCATCCAAAACATCTTGTGGAACTTCAAAAGGCGGGTGATCCCAACCAAGCTGCTTTCTTGTCTCAGCAATTTCATCATCACCAAGTGGCGCACCATGTGTTGCAGCTGTGCCCTGTTTATTGGGAGCACCAAAACCAATAATAGTTTTACAAGCTATCAATGTTGGCTTATCGCTGGTTTTCGCTTCAGCAATCGCTGCTGAAACAGCCGCCATATCATGCCCATCAACAGCAAGGGTATTCCAACCAGAAGCCTCAAATCTTTTGCGCTGATCATCAGAACAAGCAACATCCAATGTTCCATCAATGGAGATATTGTTATCGTCCCAAAGAACAATCAATTTCGAAAGACCAAGATGGCCAGCCATTGAAATCGCTTCTTGAGAAATACCTTCCATCAAGCAGCCATCACCAGCAATCACATAGGTATAGTGATCAATAATATAATCACCATATTTATCATTCTGTAAGCGCTCAGCCAAAGCCATACCAACGGCAGTTGTAATCCCTTGTCCTAAGGGGCCAGTGGTTGTCTCAATGCCTGGCAAGTGACCATATTCAGGATGACCGGCAGCAGGGCTACCAATCTGGCGGAAGTTTTTGATCGTCTCAATATCAATTCCAGGATAACCAGCCAAATAGAGCAAAGAATAAACCAACATAGACCCGTGACCAGCAGACATAATAAAACGATCACGGTCGTGCCAATCAGGGTTGGCTGCATCAAATTTCAGATGATCAGTAAATAAAACCGTCGCAACATCAGCTAAGCCCATTGGTGCGCCAGGGTGTCCAGATTTAGCTTTCTGAACTGCATCCATAGATAAAGCGCGGATTGCATTGGCCATTTTGGCTTTTAAGGCCATATCTAGCTCTTTGTTCATTTCAACCGCTTCTCCCATGAGAAGGCCTCCTTATAAAAACTCAATTCCATCGTTTAAAACTTTAAAAAGATCACATGTTCATTTTTATAAGTTTGAACGGGGTGAGATCCCTTTTTATGTCTTCACGATAATAATTTGCATCCTATACTATGCCCTGAGGCCTCATGCACCCCCCAAAATCCCTCTTAACCTCAACTATTTAGCTAAAAGGAGCTGTTTTGGAGTGTTCTTACTAAATTGCGTGCACACCAAGCGCAGCTTTCACCATGTGGAACGCCACCAGAAGCTGCGTCAAAGCAAGCGGGTTACTCACTGATGAAGACCCATCAACTTGCCCTAATTGATCGCGCAAATGGCTCGCTTCAGGGATCAAATCCCACAATAAATTCTGTATTTTCGTTGCGTGTTCATCTGAAATAGCCCCATCAATCTCAAGCACATCGACAGGCTTGCCATCAACATCTCGCGCTAATTCGAGCAACAACCCGTTATTACTGGGGCTTTCAAAAAGCGGGGAAAAATCTGGATGGGGCAATGTTGGGCGCAGAATATGACGTACATCCAAATGCGCATCATCGCCGCCCTTCTCTGGGGTTTGGAAACGAATGACAATATCAGCAAATGTGCGCTGCGGGCGAATAAAAGCAGGGCTGTCAGCTTTTCTCTTTTCTAAAGAGGCCAGCACTTGCTCTTCTGTATACCCGCGTTTAGTGGTATCCCGGTGAACTTTCCATTTCACACGCAGCTCTTCTTCAGGGTCGAGATAAATTTTCACATCATAACAATCGCGCATCGCCCGTGTTGTGTACCCAAGCAAACCTTCCATAATAATATAATCACGAGGCTTAACATATTCAGGGCGATCAAGCGTGCCACCATCATGATTGTAAATGGGTTTTAATATCGCCTCACCTTTTCGAAGTGCACGCAAATGCTGCTCTAAAATATCAATATAATTGCCCTTAGGGTCTAACGCAGAAATGCCATTACCTGCCCTCTCAACTCGATCAAACGCATGATAATCATCTGTGCAAATAACAGTACAACGATCTTCACCCAATATTTTAGCAACACCAGCAGAAAGCGTCGTTTTACCAGTTGCGCTATCTCCCACAACTCCCAATATAATCGGACGGTCCAATATCTTTGGCATAATTTCAGTCCCCAGTTTCCGGGAAGCTTGCTAGAAAAATCAGCGCTTCCAGTTGATTTTATTATTTTAAAAACAATGCGTTAGAAATCATAACTCGCATCTTAATTATTAAAATTAGGCGGTCAGACCTTAAGTATAAGTCGTCAACACCTGGCGCTCTTTTGTCTCGCCAATCACCATCAAGGTCTGCATACGAAACCCACCATTAAACTTCTCAACACCATCAAGCATCAAACCTGTTGTGATGCCCGTCGCACAAAAGAAAAGATCATCAGAAGAAACCAGTTCTTCAATTTTGTACCATTTCGTAGTGTCCAAATTCGCTTCTCTCACAGCAATGGCTTCAGTTTGTAATTGCGGGTCAATCCGGCCCATAAATTCTCCGCCCAACGCTCTAATAGCAACTGCAGACATAATCCCTTCCGGCGTGCCACCTGTTCCCATCAAACAATCAACACCGCTATCTGGAATGGCCGCAAGCAAAGCGCCCGCAACATCACCTGCTGGGTACAAAAGAGCTCTGGCTCCTGCATCATGAATTTCTTGGATCATCTGACGATGTCTTGGTTTTTCAAGTACATAAACCGTAATTTCAGAAACATCTTTTTTGAGGCATTTCGCCAAAGTTTTGATTTTTTCTTCAACTGACCAATTCGGGTCAATCTCGCCTTTGGCTTCAGCCGGCGCTGCAAATTTCTCCATGTAAAATGCGGGGCCTGGGTCCATCATTGAGCCGCGCGGTGCAATGGCAATCACCGCCAAAGCATTTGTCAAACCCTTCGCCAAATAGCTGGTTCCTTCAACAGGGTCAACGGCAATATCCGCTTTGAATTCAGCCCCCGGTTGCCCAACAATCTCACCATTGTAAAGTTGAGGAGCTTCATCTTTTTCGCCCTCACCAATAACGACCAAACCTTCAATCTCAATCTGTTGTAAGGCTGTGCGCATCGCATCAACAGCTGCACCATCACCGCGCTCTTTGTCACCACGACCAATCCAGTCAAAAGCAGCTTTCGCAGCATCTTCAGTAACTTTCCTCAGGCCATAAATAAGTTCTGGCCTGGCGCGTCCGGCGCGTGTCATCATTGCTGTCTCCCCAAACTTTCAAACTCTTTTCGTTGATTTAAAAACGAGTGAAAGTCCCTGTAATTTTTTCTCGGCGCTGTTCGCCTCTTGTTGAAATAAAGCTATTACCTTTGACCAAAGTGCAAAACATGCCTCCAGGTAGGGGAGGCCTACCCATTAGGGTAGGTTTTAGTAATTTTTTAACAATTCTTGGGAAAAAAGACAAAAAACTTGCAAGGGTTTGATGTAAGAAAAAACAAAAAAGATTATAGAAATCAATGAGGTAAAAAGAGAAGAGCCATTTCAGAAATTAGATGGGAAATTTTTTATATAAATATAAAAATAATGGGAAAAGCCTATACAAAGCTTGTTGCAGGCTCAGACAACCCCTCACTATAATAAAGAGCAACCGCTTCAGAACGGTTTCGAACGTTCAATTTTGAATAAACATTTTTAAGATGAAACTTGACCGTATTTTGAGAAATCGCCATCACATCAGCAAGTTCCTGATTGGTCATACCGAGACTTAGTTTTTCAAGCATTAAACTTTCTCTGCTCGTCAAAGAGCTTAACAAACTCTGGTCTTCCTGCTTCCCCATAAACGGAAAAACCATAGACCCACGCGCAACACTATCTAGAACTGAGAGTAATCGCTCAGGTGGTTCCGCTTTTGAAAAATAAGCATAAGCCCCAAGCTCCATTGCCTCGCGCGGCACAACATCTCCAATGTCACCAGTATAAACAACCACTTTAGGGCTATCTGTTCTCTCAGAGAGAGCTTCTAATAGTTCCTTGCCATTGCAATAAGGCATAATCCACCCAGTGATCACAATATCAACAGAGAGAACCTCAAGCCCATCAAGCAAACGTGCCCCATCATGCGCTGAAGCGACCACATCAAAACGACCATCTTCATCAAACAAAGAGCGCAAGCCACGCACAACCAATGGGTTCTTGTCCACAACAGCCACGCGAACAGGATAAGTAACTTTCATCCCCAAACCCATAGTGCCTCACCTCCAAAAAAGCTTCAGATCCAACCATCAAAATCCATAAGTAAAAATTATAGCACACCAACGCCCAATATTTAGGCATCAGAATTACAAATGATTTGATAGTTAATGGAAGGGAATTTAATTGTAAAAAACACTGAAAAACCAAACGCAAAAATCATGTATTTAATAACAAAATCAATGAAGTATCAGATAACTGCATCACACTTGTGTTTAAACTGCTCCCTCCAAAACAACCCAAACTGGCAATGCAAATAATACAAATAAATTCTGAAAGTAAAGAATACTCAAAAGGACAGGAAAGAGTAAAGTGTACAAATCAGCACACTTAATCGGTTATAGAGCGGGTTGCTTGTGGGCACCTGAAGGCACAAATAGAGTACCGATTATAGTACTTTTACTGTGGAGGCGACCTATACACGACAAAAAACGATCGATACGAAGAAGGAACATTGCCTGCTTAGGCAATGGGACATGGCAGCACGGCTGCCCGGCGCGTTGCGCCGCACCTCGTAGGGCCAGCCGCTTCAGCGGCAGAATAGCCCGCGAGAGAAAGCAACCTTAAAAATTTCTAATTTTTAAGAATGACAAGCTTTAGCAGAGGCAATGCATTGAAATTGATACTTATTTTTTCTCACACACTTAATATTTGTTTCTTTGGCCAAACTCCAGTTAGACCATTCAGCACCAAAAGTACCCTCAACAAGCAATTTCCAGCCTGATTGAGCTTCAATCCGAGCTTTTTGAGCAGACCCGCGTCTGGCGCCCCACCCAGTTGTAATTTCGTCCTTGCAGCTGCCTTTAGTCGCAACAACAGGTTTTGCTGATTTACAAGGCCTTGCTGTTCGTGTGCATTCCCACTTGCCCTTGTTCTCACCGCTCATGAGATCTATACAAACTAATTTGCGCTCAGTCGCCGCTGACCACGCCATATAATCAGCACCGTGTTTGTCTTTCACAGCAGCTTTCCAAGTAAAGAACGCATTGGCTCGCGCAAGCTCACCTATTGAAGAAGCTTTGCCTGTTGCTGAAAACGCTTCAGACAAACACTGTTTTTCATCTGCCTTTGCTTGAGAATGAGAGATAGAATTCAAAAGTGTTCCCAAGAAAGTCACACTCAAAACCATCACAAATTTACTAACCAAACGGTTCATATATCAGCACTCCCAGCTAGTTCCAGCCCATAAACGAAAGATAACCACCTATCACGGCCTCATAATATGGCTTAACCTCAAGCTATGCCAGTTTTTTTTCCAACTGTTCACCAATCATTTTTAGGTCTTTAACCCATAATTTTC
>JAEPQF010000004.1:0-2341 GCA_017640685.1 Hyphomicrobiales bacterium | reverse complement strand
GTATCATTTTGCCAAACAATCATATCAAAATAAAAACAAGCACCCCCATAATATGAGAGTGCCTGTGAATTAGTGTTTTGCTATATGAGCGACTTAAAGTCGTTTTTTGTTATTTTAAAAACGCAAACCGGTTAAATCGCATCCAATTGAGAGCCAACAGCTTTCCCCTGCCGCTCAATCATCCCATTTAACGCGCCAATATAAGCTCTGGCGGATGCAACCATTGTGTCAGTGTCAGCACTCCGGCCAGTGGATGTAAATCCATCTTGCTCAAGCCTCACCATCACATCAGCTTGTGCATCAGTTCCCTCGGTCACAGCCATCACCTGATAAAGCGGCAAACGTGCATCATGCGGAACAATATCGCGAATGGCATTAAAGATCGCATCAACCGGTCCATCACCACCAGATTCGCGCGTCTTCTCTTCCCCTTCAACATCCAAAGTCACCGTTGCTTTTTGCGGGCCACCAGTGCCAGCATAAACAGTTAAAGAAACAAGCTTAATAGTCGCATTTTCGCTAGAAACTTCATCATCAACAAGAGCAATTAAATCTTCATCAAAGACTTGTTTTTTCTTGTCCGCCAAATCTTTAAATCGTTGAAAAGCTTCTTGGAACGCATTATCGCCAAGCTCATAGCCCAAATCTTTCAACTTCTCTTTAAACGCATGACGACCAGAATGCTTACCCATCACCAAAGAAGATGCCCGCAAACCAACAGATTCAGGCGTCATGATTTCATAGGTCTGATTATTCTTAAGCATCCCATCTTGGTGAATGCCAGATTCATGAGCAAATGCATTCTGCCCAACAATGGCTTTATTATATTGAACAGGAAATCCTGAAACGGCGGAAACCAAACGCGACGCTTTGGTTATATGAACCGGGTCAATATTCGTCCAGTAAGGCAACACATCAGACCGGGTGTCCATACCCATAACAACTTCTTCCAATGCCGCATTACCAGCCCGCTCACCCATGCCATTAATCGTGCACTCAATCTGCCGCGCCCCAGCGCGAACACCAGCCAAAGAGTTTGCAACCGCCAAACCCAAGTCATTATGACAATGAGTTGATAAAATCACCTCATCAGCACCAGGGACTTTATCAATCAACATTTTGATCAATTCATAATATTCTTCTGGCACGGTATATCCAACTGTATCGGGAATATTAATTGTAGTAGCCCCTGCTTTAATGGCAGCCTCAACACACTGACACAAAAAATCATGATCGGTTCGCGTCGCATCTTCAGCTGACCATTCAACATTATCCGTATATTTACGAGCACGGGTTACAGATTGCGTCACCGCCTCAAGCACAGCTTCAGGCTCCATTTGCAATTTATACTTCATGTGAAGTGGGCTTGTTGAAATAAAGGTGTGAATGCGTGACTGCTTTGCTGGCGCTAAAGCCTCTCCTGCCCGGTCAATATCTTTATTCGACGCACGAGACAAACCACACACAACCGAATTGTTCACCACTTTTGCAATTTCTTGCACGGCCTCAAAATCACCATTCGACGCAATCGGAAAGCCAGCCTCAATCACATCAACACCCATTTCATCAAGCACTTCAGCAACTTGAAGCTTCTCGCTCAATGTCATAGACGCCCCAGGGCTTTGTTCACCGTCCCGCAAAGTTGTATCAAAAATCACAATATTATCTTGCGAGTTTCTGCGCGTTTCTTGATTGGTATTCGTCATTAGTTTTGTCCTAAATTATCTTGGTGAATAAGCATTGCAACCCCCGAACATCTCCAGAAGATTATATCACTGAAAAATGGCTAGGTCTCATTTTAGCTTGAATTAACAACACTCATTCAAAATACATTTCTCTAACATCACGGGCGTACCGTGATTTCTCTCAATTCATCTCCCCTAAGGCCACAGCTATTTAAGACTGTTGTACCTCGGGGCTAATCAGGAGAATTTTAATCAGCAGAGTAAGAGAGAGACCAAGAATGAGGCTCACACCTAAAAGAAGGTCTTTAGATACTAAAAATAGTTGAGCAACCATTGTTAAAATGGTGCTTATCAACAAAGAAGCAAAAGTAAGAACAACAGAGAAAAGTTTAGACACAGCAAAGCCGTTAGAAAAAATCACATTTGATTTTTTCTCTACAGCGGCTGCACATGTTTCATATGAAGATATTTCATATGTATGTAACGCGCCTGAAATGTTGCTATGAGTACTCACAGCCATTTCAAATCTCTCCATAATTTAGCTTCAAACGACAATATAACCAAACAAAGCTGAGATTTCCAGTCTCTTTTCAAGGCTTAAAGAATAAACCTTCAAAGAAAAACTCAAAAAATGAGATCAGAAAACCACAAACTCA